>JALFNQ010000102.1 GCA_022773965.1 Lachnospiraceae bacterium | reverse complement strand
CATGTTTCTTCTGGAAGGTGTATAGGGATTATATGTCTTAATTCCCATTGTCGTTCTCCTTTCAAACTCTCGTTACAATGTTTTTATTATCGCGTCTTTTCTGACGCATAGTGTGCGAATCTTATAATCCGCTGAAGATCTCGATATCAGCGCTGTCCTCAGTCAACTGAACGATTGCTTTCTTCTTCTTTGCAGTCTTTCCAACGGTCATGCCGCGTCTCTTGTTCTTGCCGTCAAGGTTCATGGTGTTTACCTTTTCAACCTTTGTGCCTTCGAACATCTTCTCAACTGCTTCTTTGATCATGGTCTTGTTTGCTTCCGGATGAACATAGAAAGTGTACTTCTTTTCAGCCATCGCATTCATACTCTTCTCGGTAACTACCGGAGAGAGGATTACGTCATAATACTGTACGTTTGCCATTATGCATACACCTCCTCGATGGTTGCTACAGCATCCTTGGTCACTACTACGGTGCTGTACTTTAAGATGTCAAATACGTTGATGGTGTTGGTCTGTGCAACCTTTACAGTCGGGATGTTCTTTGCGCTCATCACGATGTTCTGGTCATTGTCGTTGATGACAACCAGTGCCTTGTCAACGTTTAAGTTTTTCATAACCTGAGCGAACTGCTTGGTCTTGATCTCATCCAGCTTTAACTCGTCAACAACGATCAGCTTGTTCTCCTGAACTCTGGATGTCAAAGCAGACTTTAATGCTGCTCTCTTCTCTTTCTTGTTGATCTTGAAAGAGTAATCGCGGGGAACGGGTGCGAATACAACTCCGCCGCCGGTCCACTGAGGAGCTCTGGTAGATCCCTGTCTTGCATGACCGGTACCCTTCTGTCTCCAAGGTTTTCTTCCACCGCCACGAACTTCAGAACGTGTCTTTGCCTTCTGTGTTCCCTGACGATTGTTTGCAAGCTGCTGAAGAACTGCCATGTGTACGAGATGCTCGTTCACTTCTACGCCAAATACTGCGTCATTTAAGTCCAGCTTTCCAACTTCCTTGCCTTCCATATTATAAACAGCTACGTTAGCCATTGCCTGATTCCTCCTTTCCCAAATAAGCACTATTTACCAGCTTTTACTGTCTCTTTGATTGTTACTAAGCATTTCTTAGGTCCGGGAACTGAGCCCTTAACTAAAAGCAGATTGTTCTCTGCATCTACCTTTACGATCTCAAGGTTCTGTACAGTTACCTGTACGCTTCCCATGTGACCGGGCATTCCTTTTCCCTTAAATACACGGCTGGGAGATGAGCAGGCACCGTTTGATCCCTGATGGCGATGGAACTTAGAACCATGAGCCATGGGTCCTCTGTGCTGGCCTAATCTCTTGATAGCGCCCTGGAAACCTTTTCCTTTTGAAATTGCAGTAGCGTCAACCTTGTCGCCCTCTGCAAAGATGTCAGCCTTGATCTCGTCTGCCAGATTGTAATCAGCAGCGTTATCAAACTTGAACTCTCTTACAAATCTCTTGCCTGAAACACCGGCCTTGTCAAAGTGTCCTTTCTCAGGCTCGTTTACGCCATGACGATGGCGGATCTCTTTCTTGCCGTTGGCATCCTTGTTGACTACCTTTTCCTTCTTGTCAACGAAACCAACCTGTACAGCGCTGTATCCGTCGTTCTCTACGGTCTTCACCTGAGTAACAACGCAAGGACCAGCCTGTAATACTGTTACGGGAGTTAATACTCCGTCAGCATTGAAGATCTGGGTCATTCCGACCTTTGTTGCTAAGATTGCTTTATTCATGTTATACCTCCTGTTGCGGCTTTGCCGCGTTTCTACAGCGGAACGCTTTCGCGTTCATTCTAGAAGTCAGGGTAGACTTCCTACTTCATTTTGATATCGATGTTCACACCTGCAGGCATCTCTAATCTTGATAATGCATCTACAGTCTTCTGTGTGGGAGCAATGATATCGATGAGTCTCTTGTGGGTTCTCTGCTCGAACTGCTCACGTGAATATTTGTACTTGTGTACTGCACGTAAAATGGTAACTACTTCCTTTTTAGTAGGAAGAGGTACGGGTCCGCTCACCTGCGCTCCGTTCTTCTTTACGGTCTCGATGATTTTCTTTGCGGATGCATCTACCAGCTCGTGATCATACGCCTTTAAGATGATTCTCATTGTTTGACTTGCCATAAAAAAAGTCGCCTCCTTTTCGCACTTTTAAATTCAGTACGACAAGCGGTGACTGTACACTTCTCCGTGTGTGTCCTAATGACTTGCACACGTTGTTTCTACTCTTTGTAGACCACTTTGCTTGGTACAGTGACTTGTCGCCAGTTTCCTAACTTGACATTCGCTCCACGGAAAACCTGCCACAAAGGGCAGCAACCTCACGCTTCATAGCTATCATGCCACAGCAAGAAAGAGTATACATGGATTTTTGGGGATTTGCAAGAGAAATATGAATATTGTTTTGTATTTTTTTTAGTACAATTTTAGTTGAGAATGTGCGATTCTCCCGTGCGTTAACATACAGAGATCGGCACATAATGTAGATGTAAAAATATCCTGTCGTTTGCAGTACCGAAAAAAATTTCGTTTGACGCACATATTTCTTCTATATATAATAATAGGAAAAAAGATGTCGTCAAGAAAGGAAACACACATATGTGGATTGCAGATAGATGGAAAGACTATGAAGTACTTGATACAAGCAACGGGGAAAAGCTGGAACGCTGGGGATCTTATATTCTGCGCCGACCGGATCCGCAGGTCATTTGGAACACCCCTCAGGACAAACGCTGGAAACAATTAAACGGTCACTATCACCGTAGCGCAAAAGGTGGTGGCAACTGGGAGTTTTTTGATCTGCCGGAACAATGGACCATCGAATATCCGCTGGAAGGGCATGCCCTGACCTTCAACCTGAAGCCCTTCAGCTTTAAGCATACAGGGCTATTTCCGGAGCAGGCAACAAACTGGGACTGGTTTTCCACCAAAATCCGTGAAGCGGGTAGACCAATTAAGGTTTTGAATCTGTTCGCTTACACCGGCGGCGCCACGATCGCAGCAGCCGCCGCTGGTGCTTCCGTTACACATGTAGATGCATCAAAAGGTATGGTAACCTGGGCAAAAGAAAACGCCATCAGCTCTGGCCTTGGTGAAGCACCGATCCGTTGGATCGTAGATGACTGCGTCAAGTTCGTTGAGCGCGAGATCAGGCGGGGCAAGACCTATGATGCAATTATCATGGATCCTCCCTCTTACGGAAGAGGTCCGAAAGGTGAGATCTGGAAAATCGAAGAAAAAGTTCATCCACTTATCCAGTTGTGCACACAGCTGTTAAGCGATGAACCGCTTTTCTTCCTTATTAATAGTTACACGACAGGACTTCAGCCCGCCGTACTGGCATACATGCTGTCACTGGAATTAAAAAAATGGAATGGCCATGTAGATGCCGGCGAGATTGGATTGCCGGTTACTGGAAACGGTCTGATACTGCCCTGTGGTGCAAGCGGAAGATGGGAGCGATAATCGCTCCCATCTTTTTCCTCCATCTTTATTTCATAACTATGTCTTTTCTTTCTATTGTCTATAACACGATCCCATCGAAAGGATGGTTTTCAATGTAATCCTCCATGATCGTAGCTGCCAGCATTACCAATTGGCCACACGGTCTCTTCTTGTAATATTCTGCCGTACGCACTTCCGGCACCGGCTGATCTGCCCCTTGCGTGGCAAGCCCAAGCAATTCGCGGCAGACGATCGAGCCGTTAATTGCACGATACTCGGCAGCCAGCTCCTGTATCCGCTCGTAATGCGCCGCTTTCTCCTGCTGTCCCGCAGCGCCCGGTTCCTCATATCCATATAATGCACCTGCCACAAAAGACATGCCACTCACCGCGCCGCATACTTCTCTCATTCTGCCCATACCACCGCCAAAGGATGACGTCATGCGCACCAACAATTTCTCATCCATCCCAATGAGATCTGAAAACGCCAGTGCCACTGCCTGTGAACAATTATAACCCTCTTGAAATAATTTAAACGCACGCTGCCCTCTGAAGCTTTCTGCTGCTTTCTTCAGCCAATACTCTGCCTTCTTTTCATCGATTGCTTCCATGTTCTATTTTCATCCTCCATCTCTTGATATCAAGCGCCTCCACGGCAATAAAGCCCTGATGTTTGTTCATTTTTCCATGTTTTTACACTCCTGAATCATGTTTTCACGATCTCCGCGGTTCCGCTCCGATCTGTTCTGAACAGTTACACACAATCTAAAATATCTGCTACACCGTAGTTTTAGCTTCTTGCCAGAAGCTCAAGAAAACTTTCTGCGTTAACCGGTTTTGAAAAATAATAACCCTGAAAATAATCGCACCCCATATGCTCCAGCATCGTTGCCTGAGACTGTGTCTCTACACCCTCACAGATCAGCTCCATATGCATAGACTTGATCATCCCGATCATATGCTCCAATGCACACATCGCTTTCTCACTATCCGTGGATGACCAGAGCATGGACTTATCTAGCTTAATCGTATGGAATGGATACTCCACAATACTTGCCGTATTGGAAAAGCCTGTTCCATAGTCATCCAGCGAAAATTTCACTCCTTTTTCCATAAGCCTCATCATATTATTACGCAAATTTTCAGAAGACCACACTGCAGCAGTTTCCGTAATTTCCAGATTAATACAGTGATATGGCAGCCGGAACTCATCCATAATGGCAATCAAACGCTCATGAAGATCCTCCTGCATGCACTGCACAACCGAAAGATTGACATCCACATACTCGATCCCGAGTTCCCACAGTCGCTTTTCGGCTATAAAACGACAGACTTCGCGAAACACAAATGTACCCATCTCGACAATGAGGCCATGACGTTCTGCAATCGGGACAAATTCCTCCGGGCTGATGTACCCCATTTTTGAATCCCTGAGCCGGATCAAAGCTTCTGCCGAACAGTAACGCTTTTTTTTCACACTGTAAATCGGCTGATAATATACCTCAAAGCGCTGGAAACGCAATGCTTCTCGCAAAATATGTAAAATGTCTCCCTCCCGACGACCTTTTTCAAGTAACTGATCACCTTCGATCACAGTCATACCTGCACTGGAATCCTCCGCTTCCTGCAAAGCGCACTCCAGCATTCTCAAAATGTCCTCTGCCTCAGCAATCCCCTGATGCTCTTTATTCGGAAGCAACGTCAACGCCAAATCCAGACTGAAGTCTGTACCTTCAAATGTAAAGGGCCGCTGAAATCGCCTCTGCAGCACATCTCTGAAAATATCCCAATGAGCCTCATTGCCCTCGGCCAGAATCATAAATCGATTTTGTTCCACATAGAAAATCTTCCGCCGACGCCCTGAAATACTCTCCAGAAAGTCTGCGATCATCTTCATCAGACCATTGATATTGGTCAATCCGATCACACTTCTCAGATAGCCGATACCGCCAATCTGAACTCCCATGATCTCAAAATCCTTCTCAGACCGCAAATAACTGTTGATCGTTTCAGTAAATGCCAGCCGGTTGAAGGATCCAATCTGTGCATCTGTAAAATCCTCAGGATTTTCCAGAGACAGATAAACCAGAAGCAACGCCAGCGATATCGCAAACTGCACGATCAAAAGTCCGGAGCATATAAGCTGAAAAATAATGCTGATAATCGTTCCGACCGAATAAAATATAACAACAACCCGCTGTGAATGCGTCAGCTCTCTCCGGTGTATGATCGTCTGTATGAGCGCAGATACCATATAATAAAATGCGCTGACATACAAAAATGCCATCCACGAACCATGCGTATAAACCAGACCATCCTCGAACCAAAAGATGCCATGGGTAAACACCGTCGTCAAAACCAGTAACACATCCACCGCAAAAGGGCCAAATGCCCACACATACTCCCATTTACTCCATCGTTCAGATGATTTGATCGCCTCGCGTACATAAACATAATACAACATCGGAATGCTGTTAAAACTGATCAGATATGCCATGTTCACCAGATAGTTCAGAACCAGCGGTACACTCTGTGGATGCTCAATCGTATAGACTGTGATCAGATCCAAAGCATTAGAGACCGTCGCTACCATCAACGCCACGACAAACACCTTTCGTACTCCCAGACTGATCCTTCGGTTTGAGTAGTACTGTACAATAATGATCAATGTGACCAGCAACGCAGCCACATCATAATGTATGATATAATTCATTCTGTTTCCCTCACTGTGTCAGCTGAAATTGTTTCCCAGCACCCACAGTCACCCCAAATATTTCTGTGCAGCTTCCAATATCTTGAACGGTGTCGGCGGCTTAAGCAGATATCCTGCCGGTTTTAGCTGGATTAGTTCTTTTACATGAACAGCATCAGACATTGCCGTCAGAAAAATAATCGGCACATTCTCCATTCCGGGATGCTGTTTTATAAATTCATAGGTATCTTTTCCATTAAATTCAGGCATTGCATAATCCAGAAAAATCAAATCCGGTGGATTCACCTCTATGATCTCCATCGCCTTAGGCCCGGATGTCGCACAATACACCTTATATTTACCACCCAGCATATGACTGACGCTCCCAAGGATTAGGGAACTGTCATCGATTACCAATATCTTTTTTCGCTCGTCATACATACGTCTACTCTCCTGTCATCCCGCTTAATCTCTCTACCATCTCATGCAGCTTGCCAATGATAATGCCTACCCCACCTGTCACCTTGCTTTTTTTAAAACCAAGTGAAACGTCTCGTTGGAATGGCCATAACCTGTTCAGTCGCCGAAGAACACCCGACTGCCCGGTTGTTTTTCACAACCTCCAGTAAATAGCATGCAACCAGTATGGCATCCATCACCCCATAAGATACCAGCGCAGTCTTGTTTGCTCTATGCCGCGTCATAGTCCGCCGCCTTTTTTCATATATAGCTACCCTATTTTATTTTTATTGTACCACATAAGAGGGCAGACATTCAATGCCTGCCCCCTCTTTTCATATATATCATATGCAATTTATATGTACCTTTACACGATCAGCGTGTCAGCCAACCTTCTTTCTGTCTCTTTTATTCTGATACATACGTTCGTCTGCTTCCTCCACCAGCAACTTTAATTCCTCAATGCTTTGGATCCTCCTGAAAACACACCCGGCACTTACTGAAACCTCTGCCTGAATCAAACCTTTCAACGCTTCAAACTTTTCCTTGCTTTCCTCATTAGAGCCCTGTTTCGAAATCAGAATATATTCATCTCCGCCATAACGAATCGCCAGATCATCCTCCTCTTTTCCTGTAAGCAATAATTCTGCCATACGCTTGATATACTGGTCTCCGGCCTCATGGCCCTGCGTATCATTGATTCGTTTTAACCCATCCAGATCAAAAAACATTAAAGCGATGCCCTTATGTTGTTTACATGCTTCCTCAATGAGTATTTCGGACTGCACATTCATTCCGGAACGATTATACAAACCGGTCAGCTCATCATATTGCCATTTCTTGTTAATTTTCGCAAGCATGGTTTTCATGATATCCTGTTTCCGAATATTACCCAATACCTGATCTATATTCAAAACCAGATGCTGAATTACTCTCCCTGAAAGATCTGTTCGAAAATTACCGATAATACTGTATCCTATGCAGACCTTTCCCTGATGAACAGGCATTACAATATAATAGCTATCCTCTTTTTTATAAAGGCTGTTTGGCGGAAACAGTAGATTAATGTCAAAACTCGTATAACTATTCCACTCCCCATTCTCATAGGCGATCGGACACCACACGGTACTCTGAAACTGCGTGACATCCCGGTCAACCGCCTTGCCCTCCGCCCAGATATCCAGTTCACTATAATAGGATTCCCTGCTTCCACACTGACAAAAATAGAAAAACTCCATGCCCATTCGCGAGATGTATTTTTCCATTGTACGTTCAAAGTCAGTCAATGTATCTACATTCGAAAACTCGATCGACAGTCCCTTCAAAAGGTCAAAACTTCCATCCCGATTAATCTGAATATCCGCACAGATATCGCTGTTTGGCACCGGCTTGCCATCTCCACAACCGCAAGAATGTGCAATCACCGGTCTGCCCTCCACGGAACAAAAGCTTTGTGTTCCCGTACCGCGAATTCGTTCTATCAACTTATCATAGGCCAGTTCTCCCGCTCGAAATTCACCTCTGTCAACTGAAGAAAGGCTCGGAACAACAAGATCAGCCAAATCACAGTAATCATATCCAGTAACAATCACCTGATCCGGAATCTGTATTCCCTGTTTTTTCAGTTCTCCCATAATCCCGATCGCCATAAAATCATTGGCAGCAACAAATGCCTGAGGCAGTTTTCTTCCCGCTGACATAAAATCTCTGACCAGCTGTCGCCCACTCTCAAAGTCAAAATTTCCATAATACATCTGATTCTTTCGGATCTCAATATCATGTTCTCTCATAACATTCAGAAAGACGTCTTTTCTCTCCCTCGCATCCCGATTGTCTTTTGGGCCAGATAAATATACCACATCTCTGATTCCGTGTTCCTGCACCAAATGCTCCAGCAATTTTCGAAATCCGGCACAATTATCAAAATACACCACATCCGCATTCGTGATCACCTGATTGAAAGAAACACAGGGAATATTCGCCTTCTCTATTTTTTCGCGTACAGAATCTGTGGCCTCCTGATTTTGAATACTGTCAAGATCAACGATCACTCCATCATATTGATCCAATGCAGGCAAGCTGTATATGGCATACTCGCCTTTAATATAATCCTCTAATTCTTCGTACAGAAATCCCTCACTCGTGTATAGCACTACATTTGCCCGATCCTGTGCTGCATGTGCACGAATTCCTTCTATAATCTTATATCGACTGATAAAACCGATTTCCCCAAACAGAACCGCCAGATTCATCCTACATTCCCCCGTACAATTTCCATTAAAGAAATAATAATATTATATCATACTTTAACCACTTTTGCCAGTCGCATTACGTAAAAAGGCTTCCGAGGAAAACCTCGGAAGCCTTATATTTACTTGGGTTGGGCTGTTCGCTCAATACAATTGAACATTAGCAGTTCAATTGTCCTGTATTACTCGATGATAGTAGCAACACGGCCTGAACCTACAGTACGTCCACCTTCACGTTTGCTCGGGGCAATATTTGATATTACAAATCATGATAAATTGTGGCTTTTTTGCTTGATTTTCTACTAAAAATCCACTCATATTTGTGGTTTTCAGAAATTTTAGAAGCATATTAGAAGCACAAGCTATTTTTTCCTTTTCTCCAGCACAATCTCCAGCTTCTTAAAATCACAGCACCGCCTTGTCAAATTTTTCATTTTATCCGGAGTCTCTGTAACAATCTTATACAGCTTCTCGGCTTTTATTGTAATCGCATCAAAATTATCATTACACCAATCAAGCTGATCATTCAGAAGGGACTTATATGCCCGTTCCTTTGCACTGTCCCCCTTCTGAAATCTCATATCAATCGGCAGCAATACAGAATCATCAACCGGAAGCATATTGTTGAAATTAAGGCAGCCTATCAGCTTATTTCCCTTGTCGAACATTCTTGAAAAATCCCTATCATTCTTCATTGTCTGATGCTTTGGTTTCGGTGATGTCAAAGGAATGCAATATTTCTTCTGATTGCAAATAACAACGATGCCCACAAAAGGACGGCTTTCTTTCCCTATCTGTGGAGAAACTGACATAACCTTATCATCTGCCCTGGCTAAATCTCTGACGTACTTCATATCTATATGATACAAATGAAATCTTTGCTTTTTCATAAGAACTCCTTTATGTATAAAAAGAAGGGCTGCGAAAATATCGCAGCCATAACATTCACAATTCCCACTCACAGTAGGGACCACTGCTTTTACCACTCCCACTCACAGTAGGGACCACTGCTTTTACCATTCCCACTTACGGTAGGGACCACACGCTTTTTACGAAAGCAAATGCTTTCATAACAGAGCCGACGCTCATAATTATTTTATACAAAATTTCAAGAAATATGTCAAGATATATTAAATTTTTATTGTTCTTTATTATTGTAAATTTGTGCTTTACTAAATACTCTGCCTACATCAACTTATTAAACAATATATAAACACTATGATTCACTTTCATTTGAAACACCTTCCTTCTTTTCCAATTAATGACATATATTAGATACGGTGCTTGCCATATCAGCATTAATACCAATTGCCCTGTTCCCAAAACTTTCAGGTAACAAGATACAATCCATTTTTTACAAAAACATAAAGTTTTTCTCCTCATCTATACATAGATTGATCAGGTTTGCATAAAAGTGTGAGCCGGAACGTATTTTGTCCGGCTCACAGGTTACATATAATTCTATTTTCCCCAAGCTTCTTCTGCAATCTCTTTTACTAACTTAAGTTTAGCCCACTGCTCTTCCTCAGTAAGCTTGTTCCCAATCTCACAAGAGGCAAATCCACACTGAGGACTTAAGTACAATCTGTCGAGTGGAACATACTTTGCTGCTTCATGTATTCTTGCAATCACCTTTTCCTTATCCTCTAATACAGGTGATTTTGTAGTAATAAGCCCAAGTACGACTTTCTTATCCTCTGAAACTTTTTCAAGAGGAGCAAAGCCACCGGATCTTTCATCATCATATTCAAGGAAGAGTGCATCCACATTTTCCTTGGCAAATACATAATCGGCAACAGTATCGTAAGGACCGCTTGCGAAATAGGTTGAATGATAATTACCTCGGCAGATATGTGAAGTAATCACCATATCATCCGGTCTGCCTTCCAGAGCAAGATTATTGACAGCAAGTAGCTGTGCTTTTACATCCTCCAAATCAATTCCAACAGCTTGATACCTCTGCTTAGCAGCATCTCCTACGATTGCGCCCCATGTGCAGTCATCAAACTGGAGATTACGACATCCTGCATCATAAAACTGTTTAATCACATCCTGATATGCCACACCAATGTCCTGAATCAACTCCTCATTTGTAGCATAAAACTTTCTTGTGGTTTCATAATTTGCAGGTACGATCATCTGCTGGAAAAACTGTGCCGGAGCAGGAATGGTATATTTGGCAACTGTATTCTCATCTTCAAACTGCTTCAAAAATTTGAAATACTCAACAAAGGGATGTGCTTTTGCCTTAATCTTTCCTACAAGATAAGTGTCATCAAGTACTGCCAGTTCCGCATTGAATTTCACGCCGTTTCCGGTATTCTCATGAGCTACGCCTTCAAAACCCCACATAAAATCAAGGTGCCAGAATGTTCTTCTAAACTCTCCATCAGTTATTACATGAAACCCCAGTTCCTTCTGCTTAGCTACCACTTTCGTAATTTCTTCATTTACAACCTTATCAAGTTCATCCTTGCTGATTTTTCCATCCTGATATACTGCCTTTGCATCCTTAAGTGCCTGTGGTCTTAAAAAGCTTCCTACAAAGTCATATCTAAAAGGTGTCGTTACTTTACTCATTATCTGTCTCCTTTTCATTATTGATTTTCTCTTTGCATTATAACCGAAGCCTTTTCGTCTGCATAATACTAAAAAAAGCATGATGTTCATAGTTTCAAACTATGGACATCATGCTTTCACATATTTATTCTATTGTTCGCATATGTTTTCTTGCCTTTTCCTCTATCCCGTATATATCCCCTGTTGTGTATTTCATTAGTGCCTCCAGATAGAAATTGCCCAGTCTGCTGATGATTCCTTTTCTGTGGGTGATATACCCAATCCGCATGTCACTTTCATCAGCTAAGGAAACCGCAATAATTTCACTTCCATTCAGCTTCTTGTCAATTACACCACTGCATACAGTATATCCGTTTAATCCAATTAAAAGATTGAACAAGGTTGCCCTGTCTCTTACACGGATATTTTTCTTTCTCTCGGATTCGGAAAATATCTCTTCCGAAAAATAAAACGAATTATGTTCGCCCTGCTCAAAGGAAAGATACGGATAAGTTTCCAATTCCTCATTTGTAATTACCTTATTAGATGCAAGCGGATGACTTCTGCTGATAAAAACATGAGGTTTGGCAATAAACAACAAATGAAATTCCAAATCATACGATTTTAAAATCTTATTAATGACAGCTTCATTGAAATCATTCAAAAACAGGATTCCAATTTCACTTCTCAGCCTTGCCACATCCTCTATGATTTCATAGGTCTGCGTTTCCCGAAGACTGAAATCATATTCCTCCTGTCCGTATTCCTTAATCAAATCCACAAA
>JALFNQ010000187.1 GCA_022773965.1 Lachnospiraceae bacterium | reverse complement strand
CCCTGAAAAGGGGTATGCACCTTTTTTCTTAATGTAAAGTAAAAAGGGGGTCTGATACATGAACCTGAATCTGGGACTAGTTGCTATTTTTATTACACTTTTTATTATCATTGGAGCAGTCGCAACCAGGCGATGTGTAGAGTGCATGATCGTTGGTTCCATGGTGGCTGCGATTTTTTTAAGCGGATCCGGTTTTCTCACCACATGGAGTGAATCGCTTCAGAATATGCTGGCAGAGAATGTATGGGTCATGCTCGTATGTCTCTTGTTCGGAGGTCTGATCAGTCTGCTGACAGACTCAAAAGGAAGCTTTGGCTTTTCAAAGTACATATCCAAATTTTGCAACAGTGAAAGAAAGACTCTGATGACGACCTTTGTCATGGGTATTTTAATATTCGTGGATGATTATTTGAACGTGCTGTCCATTGGTGCCTGTATGAAAAAGATCAGCGACAAGCAGAAGCTGCCGCGTGAATCACTGGCATACATTCTGGATTCTACCGGTGCGCCTGTATGTGTGTTGCTCCCTTTTTCTACTTGGGCAGTCTTTTACGCGAGCCTGTTTTATGAGCAGGAGAGCGTGCAGGCGATCAACGGTGTCACATCTGCAATGAGTGCCTATGTCAAAGCAATTCCGTTCTGCTTTTATCCGATCATAGCGCTGATCGTTGTATTTCTGTTTGCAATGGGATGGATGCCCAAGCTGGGAGCAATGAAAAAGGCCTATAAGCGTGTGGAGGAAACCGGAAAAGTGTATTCCGATGCCAGCAGAAAATATAACCACGATGAGTACGAGGATGATGAGGACGGAAACATCTGGAACTTTCTGATTCCGATGGGCGTACTCGTAGGAGTGGCAGTTGTGACTGGAGATATTCTGGTAGCGGTCATCATTGCGCTGATCGTGTGCTTTGTGATGTATGTGCCCAGAAAGATCATTTCTGTGGATGGCTTTTTAAGCAGTATGATCCGTGGTTTTGGGGATATGCTCCCGACACTGACGATGCTTCTTGTAACATTTGTCTTAAAGGATATTTCCGGACAGATGGGAATGACAGAGTATATTATTGAGCTGGCAGAGCCGTTTTTGTTTGCAACCATTTTCCCGGCAATGGTATTTTTGCTCGGTGCGATCCTGGCGTTCACGACCGGTTCCGACTGGGGAATGAGTTCTATCATCACACCGATCGTATTCCCGTTAGGCGCAGCGCTGGGCGCAAATCCGGTGCTGATCATGGCAGCGATCATTTCTGGTGGTACCTTTGGCAGCCATGCATGCTTTTATGCAGATGCGACGCTTCTGGCTTCGCAATCATCCGGTATTGAAAATATGGAGCATGCCCTGTCGCAGATCCCTTATGTGGTTATTGCCAGCGTGATATCGGTTGTATGCTTTGTGATAGCAGGTTTTGTCGTATAAATTAGGAGGATTTGAGAATGGATAAATATGTAATTACAATTACCCGTCAGTTCGGTAGTCTCGGACGGCCGATTGCGAAGCGGATGAGTGAGATTTTAGGGATTGAATATTACGATAGAGATATTGTGGATCAGGCAGCGCAGAAGCTGAAGCTTCCGGTTTCTGTCATTGATCAGGAGGAGGAAAAAGCGACAAAACAGACGATGAATCCGTTTTCCCGCATGCAGTTTCCTCTTGGCAAAGGAACGAACTCGACACAGGATAAGATCTTTGAGGCGCAGGAAAACATCATTAAGTTTCTGGCGGAAAAGAATAATTGTATTATTGTTGGACGCTGTTCGGATTTCATTTTAAGTGAAGTGGAGCGCAGCATGCATATTTATATTTATGCATCCTATGAGGCACGCCTGAAGCACTGTATTGAGGATCTGCATATGGATGAGACAGAGGCAAGGCGCATGATGAAGAGCGTGGATGAAGCCCGGGATTCTTATCATATGCAGTATGCCGGTTATCTTCCGGATGACAAGCGCCATAAGGATATTCTGATTGACAGCAGCCTGTTTGGCGTGGAGGGAACGGCAGAGTTTCTGGCAGAGGCTGTGAAACGAAAGTTTCAGGTGTAGCTTTCGGTTGATCTGAATATAAACCACTGTTTATAGCGTGGTAAATAAAACCAGAAGGCGGCAAGAGTCGCATAACGAGAGGAGAAATAGACATGAATACTGGTTTGATCGCTATTTTTATTATTTTATTTATTATTGTTGGAGCAATCTCGACAAAAAAGTGTGTAGAGTTTTTGATCGCAGGATCGCTGGTTGCGGCTTTGATCATGTACAAGGGCAGCTTTATTACACAGTGGTGTACACTGATTCAGACGGCACTGGCTGATAATGTATGGATCATAGTGGTGTGTGGTCTGTTTGGCAGTCTGATCGCATTGCTTCAGGCAGCAAAAGGAAGCCTTGGCTTTGCAAAGCTGGTGAATAAGCTTTGCAATTCGGAAAAGAAAACATTACTCACGACTTTTATTCTGGGCATTCTGATCTTTGTGGATGACTATCTGAATGTGTTATCGATTGGCGTGTGCATGAAGGGTGTATTTGATAAGAAAAAGATTCCCCGTGAGACTTTGGCATATATGCTGGATTCTACAGCTGCTCCGGTGTGTGTATTACTTCCGTTTTCTACCTGGGCAGCGTTTTATGCCAGCCTGTTTTTTGAGCAGGATTGTGTGGCAAACGCCGGATTTTCATCTGGAATCAACGCATATATGAGTGCGATCCCGTTCTGTTTTTATCCGATCATCACGTTAGTTATCGTTCTTTTATTTGCATTGGGCATCATGCCAAAGCTCGGCGGTATGAAAAAAGCATACAAGCGTGTGGAAGAGACTGGAAAGGTATATTCTGACGCCAGCAGAAAGTACAACCATGAAGAATATAAGGGCTATGAGGAAGACGGAAATATCTGGGACTTTTTGATCCCGATGGGCGTTCTGGTTGGTGTTTGTATTGCAACGAGTGATGTTCTGGTTGCAGTTGTTCTGGCAGTGCTCGCCTGCTTTATCATCTACGTACCCCGCAAGGTCGTAAAGTTTGATGAGTTTTTTAATACGGTTGCAAAAGGCTTTGCCGATATGATCCCTGTTTTGATCCTGCTTGTGGTAGCGTTCGCTGTTCAGGCGATCACGCAGGAGATGGGTCTGGCAGATTACATTATTGAGCATATGACACCGCTGCTTTCAGCAGCAACCTTCCCGGTACTTACCTTTATTCTGGTGGCAGCACTTGGATTTACGACCGGTTCCTTCTGGGGCATGTGTGCAGTTGTTACACCGATTGTGTTCCCGCTGGCATCTGCGCTGGGTGCAAATCCGGTGCTTGTTATGGGTGCGATCGTATCCGGTGGTGCATTCGGAAGCCATGCATGCTTCTATGGTGACGCGACGGTACTGGCATCCACCGGTGCATGTATTGACAACATGGAGCACACGGTTTCACAGCTGCCATATGTACTGATCGCCAGTGCGATCACGATCGTAGGCTATTTGATCTGCGGATTTGTCATGTAACTGGCAGCAGGCGTTCTTGGACATGAGCAGCCGATTTGGCTGTTGGTGTAAAGAATGTAGGGAAGGGGATTCGAAACAATGGAACGATACATCATTAAAAGTAAACAGGTATTTACAGGTCTGGCAGATGCACCGCAGCCACTGCTGATCGTTGTCAATGACAAAAAGATCGAGGCGGTGCTGCCGGAGGATGCAGATCTTGAAGTATACAGTGATCTTCCGGTAAAAGATTACGGTGACAGTTTGATCCTGCCATCTTTTCTGGATGCGCATACGCATATGTTTTCCGGAGCGATCGATGCCAGTGAGTATGTATGCGATACATTAGGCGAGTGTAAATCGCAGCAGGAGTGTGTGGAACGCATTGCAGCCTACGCAAAGGAGCATCCGAATCAGCGTCGTATCCGCGGTGTTGGCTGGTTTGTCGGTGCGTGGAATGACGCGCCGCTGCCTGACAAGCGAAGCCTCGATGCCGCGATCCAGGATCGTCCGGTCTATCTGCTGTGCGCAGATTCCCACAGTATGTGGCTGAACACGAAGGCCATCGAGGAGACTGGTCTGGCACCGGATTTTGACGTGGAAAACGGCGAGGTGTGCCGTTTTCCAGATGGGTCTTTTACCGGACTTTTCATTGAGCCTGCAGCTTATGCGCCTGCAATGGAAAAATATATGGAGTTTTCTGCGACAGAGATGCTGGATATTCACAGAAATTTTCAGAAAACACTGGCTTCCTATGGTGTTTCAGCAGTCAGCGAAATGTTTGCAGATGACTATACGAAGGATACCAGTGAACGTTACGGGCAGCTTGTGAGACTGGATGAGGAGGAAGGTCTGTGTGCGCAGACATTTATCTATACGAAGCTGTTTGACTATACGGATTTCACACCATTTTTCAAGATGAAGGAGGATGTGAGCTCTGATCATGTGCATATTGCAGGTGTCAAGGGTTTTATTGATGGCGTGACGGAGACATACACAGGGCTTCTGCTGGAACCCTACACGGATAAACCGGAGACCTGTGGAGAAGGGCTTCCGCTTCATCCGAAGGAGCTGATGCAGCAGGAGATCATCGCGGCAAACCGTGCCGGTATTCAGGTGAGACTTCACTGTATTGGAGACGGAGCTGTGCGGATGGCACTGGATATGTATGAGGAAGCGGAAAAACAGACCGGCGTGAAGGATCTGTGTAATACCATTGAGCATATTGAAAATATCCATCCGAATGACATCGACCGGTTTGCAGAACTGGACGTCATTCCTTCCATGCAGCCATATCATGTAACGCTTTCAAATGGTGGAAAAGTATGGCGGCTGGGCGAGGAGCGGTGCAGGCTGGAGTTTCCGATCCGGACGATCTTTGATCACGGCGGAAAGATCGCGATCGGCACGGATTATCCGGTGGTGACGATCAATCCGTTTTACACGATCTATGCGGCTGTGACACGCTGTGATGATGAGGGAAAGCCCACCGGGTGTAATTCCGATACGGAGAAGCTTCCGCTTGCGGAGGTCTTGAAAGCCTACACGGCTGGGGCAGCGCGGGTTTATCATGCTTCTGATCGTATGGGAACGCTGGAACCGGGAAAAATGGCAAATATACTGGTACTTACGAAAAATCTGTTTGAGATTCCGGTAGAGCAGATCCGCGATACAAGAGTCGCAGTCAACTATTTTGAAGGAAGAGAGGTATACCATGAGTAAGAGCAAATATGTGATTACGATCACGAGACAGTTTGGCAGTCTGGGACGACCCATTGCAAAAAAGATGAGTGAATTACTGGGTATCGAATTTTATGACAGAGATCTGGTGGATCAGGCGGCTGAGAAATTGAAGCTGCCAAAATCTGTGGTAGATGAGGAAGAAGAAAGTGCTGCAGTCAGTACACCTTTTTACCTTCGCCGGATGCAGTTCCCGCTTGGAAAGAATACAAACAGCCGTCAGGATGAGATCTTTGAGGCACAGCAGAATATTATCCGTTTTCTGGCAGAGGAAGAGACCTGTATTATCGTAGGTCGTTGCTCGGACTTTATTTTGTCAGAAATGGAGAACGCGATCCATATCTATATTTACGCACCCTACGAAAAACGTGTGGAAAATTGCGTGAAGGATTTAAAGATGGATGTAAAGGAAGCGCGAAAAATGATCGTCGACGTGGACGAGGCGCGTGATTCTTACCATATGCATTATGCAGGTTACTATCCCGATGACAAGCTGCACAAGGACATTCTCATTGATAGCAGTGTGTTAGGTGTAGATGGAACCGCAGAGTACCTGGTAGACTTAATCAGGAGAAAATTTGGAGAATAAGGTATGTTTCGAGAGATGCGATTAACAAAACAGCAGTTGTCCGATGAAGAGGCGCTGGCTATATTGGAAAGGGGTGGAACCGGGACACTGGCACTTTTGGGTGATGAGGGTTATCCGTATTCCGTTCCGGTAAATTTTATGTATGAGGATGGATGCATCTATTTTCACAGTGCAACGAACGGACATAAAGTGGATGCCATTTCCAGAGAGCCTAAAGCCTCTATGAGCGTGATCGCAAAAGATGTTTTGATGCCGGAAAAATACACCACAGATTATTGCAGTGTGATTGCTTTTGGGAATATTACGCAGGTTACGGATGACGAAAAAAAGCGCCGTAAGATATATTCTTTTACGAAAAAATTTTGCAGTAAATACGAAAATGGTATTGACGCAGAAATTGACGGAGCATGGAATCGATTGCATGTATATGAATTAAAAATTGAGCATATGACCGGAAAGAGGGCAATGCCGTAATAATGGAGGGATGAGATCATGAGAAACGTAACAGTGGCTGCCACACAGATGGCCTGCAGCTGGGACAGAGAGGCAACTTTGCAGAAGGCAGACAAGCTGGTTCGTGAGGCAGCGGCAAAGGGTGCAAACATCATTTTATTACAGGAGTTATTTGAGACACCGTATTTCTGCCAGAAGCACGAGTTTGAACATATGGAGTTGTCCATGCCATTGGAAAAAAATCCGGCAGTTGCCCATTTTAAAGCGGTGGCAAAGGAATTGGATGTGGTGCTTCCTATCAGCTTTTTTGAGCGGGCTGGAAATGTGATGTATAACAGCATCGCGATCATTGATGCAGATGGTACGGTACTTGGTGTATATAGAAAAACGCATATTCCGGACGGGGCTCCTTTTGCGGAAAAATTTTATTTTTCACCTGGAGACACCGGATTTAAGGTGTGGAAGACGAAATACGGAACGATCGGAGTCGGCATCTGCTGGGATCAGTGGTTCCCGGAGACAGCGCGCTGTATGGCACTCATGGGAGCAGAGATCTTGCTGTATCCCACAGCGATCGGTTCCGAGCCGACACTGGATATTGACTCCAAACCTCATTGGCAGCATGCGATGCAGGGACATGCTGCGGCAAATATTATGCCGCTTCTGGCATCCAATCGTGTGGGCTATGAGAGGCAGAGCGATTCCGAGATGACCTTCTACGGATCATCTTTCATCGCAGATGAGACCGGAGAGATCGTAGAAGAGGCTGACCGGGAGTCTGAGACGGTGCTGGTGCATACCTTTGATCTGGACGCGATTGATGTGAAACGCAGACAGTGGGGTGTGTTCCGGGACCGCAGACCGGAAATGTATCGAACATTATTAACGAAATAAAAAAGTAAACAGGAGGGGAAACTGATATGATCACAAAAAAACTATTTATTGACGGCGCATGGGTAGACGGCAGCGAGGGAAAGACTTTTACATCCATCAATCCCGCGACAGGAGAGGTGATCGCGGAGATCGCGGAAGCATCTGTTGAAGACGCGCGGACAGCAATCGCAGCGGCAAAGAAGTCCTTTTATGAGACGAGAGAGTGGCGTGATATGGACTCTCAGGCGCGTGGCGATATGCTTCTTAAGATTGCGGATGCCATCGAGGCAAACAAAGATGAGCTGGCAAGGCTGGATGCCATTGATATGGGTAAACCCTTACGTGAGGCAGAGTGTGATATAGACGATGGCATTCACTGCTACCGCTATTATGCCAGCCTGATCAAAGCTCCTTACGGCGGCTGCTACGATGTAAACTCCGGATTTGGACAGATGCACAGCTATACGGTTCATGAGCCGGTAGGCGTTTGTGCAGAGATCACACCCTGGAACTATCCGTTTTTGATGGGCGCATGGAAGCTGGCTCCGTCACTGGCTGCAGGAAATAGTGTAGTGTTCAAACCGGCTACGGTATGCGTGCTTTCCAGCATCAAGATGTTTGAGATCTTCGAGGAGTGTGGTCTGCCGAAGGGCGTGGTAAACCTTGTCATGGGCCCCGGCGGAACCATAGGAGACGAGCTGGCAGGAAATAAGGATGTGGATATGGTGACCTTCACCGGAAGCACGGAGGTTGGACAGTCTATCATGCGTCAGGCGGCAAACAACGTGAAAAAAGTCGGCTTGGAGCTGGGTGGAAAGTCTCCCAATGTTATTTTTGCAGATGCGGATCTGGACGGCGCTGTAGAATGGGCAATGGTCGGCATTTTCTTTAATCAGGGCGAAGTCTGCTCCGCAGGAAGCCGTATTATTGTGGAGGAGAGCATCCACGATGAGTTTGTGAAACGTCTGGCAAAGAAGGCAAATGCCATGACCATCGGAAATCCGCTGGACAACCCGGACATGGGTGCTATGGTATCTGAGAGCCACATGAATAAAGTTCTGGCATATATCGAAAAAGGAAAAGCTGAGGGCGCAACGCTGGTATGCGGTGGTGAGCGCTACACCGAGGGTGAGTGTGCAAAGGGATTCTTTATCCGTCCAACCATTTTTGACAACTGTACACCGGATATGACCATCGTAAAGGAGGAAATCTTTGGACCGGTTGTGACCGTACAGACCTTTAAAACCGAGGAGGAGGCGATCGCGATGGCGAACGATACCCCTTATGGACTGGCAGGTGCAGTATTTACCGCAGACGGCACGAGGGCACTGCGCGTCATCAAGGAGATCCGTGCCGGCATCACCTGGATCAACTGCTACAATCCGACCTTTAACGAGGCTCCCTGGGGCGGCTACAAGATGAGTGGAATCGGAAGAGAGCTGGGCGTGCATGGACTGGAGGAATATCAGGAGATCAAGCAGATCAACATTAACCTGACCCCGGGCGTGATCGGATGGTATGAGCACTGATCGTTATCAGAAAACAAAAGGATTCAGGGAATATCCTGACAAAAAACTAATTATATTAGTAAAAATCGGAAAAACTTGACAGCGTTTTCGTAATAGATGTAACATAATCCCAATATTTACGAACGAAGGTGTTCTGCATTTTGCAGAGCACCTTTTTGTTGTTACTTAGAGTTAAGGTGGTTCCCGGAATGACTCTGGGCAATGACATATCAAAAAAGGGGTGATCGTATGAGTACATTAGAATTGTTGCAGCACACGGATACCGTCAACGAACTGCTGGCACGCTATGGTGTAAAGTTTGGCATCTATAAGAACAATACGTTTAAGGAACAGCTGTTTCCCTTTGACGCGATCCCTCGGATCATCGGGCATGAGGAGTTCGATTATCTCGAGCGGGGGTTAAAGCAGCGCGTGATGGCACTCAATCTATTTTTAAAGGATATTTATAGTAAAAAGCAGATCGTAAAGGATGGCGTGGTTCCGGAGGATTTTATTTTTGCTTCCAGTGGATATATGGCAGAATGTGAGGGTACGATGCCGCCAAAGGGCATCTATTCCCACATCTCGGGTATTGATCTGGTGAAAGGAAAAGACGGAACCTGGTACATTTTGGAGGATAATCTGCGAGTGCCCTCCGGGGCATCCTATCCGATGATCGCCAGGGAGCTGTGCAGACGCAGCTCGCCGGATACGTTTCACGATCACCGTCTGGAGGATAACCGCAATTATGCGAAGCTTTTACGCAGGACGATGGATTATGTAAACCCGGGCGGACATACAGTTATTCTTACCCCCGGTCGTTACAATGCCGCATATTTTGAACATTCCTATCTGGCAGAAAAAACGGGTGCACATCTGGCCAACGGTTCTGAACTGGTTGTGGAGGATGACAAACTATTTTATCGTGCCATGGATGGCAAGCTGGAGCGGGTCGGTGCTGTTTACCGCCGGATCTCCGATGAATATTTAGACCCGATGAATTTCAATCCGGAGTCTTTGATCGGAATTCCGCACATATATGATGTATTTAAAAAAGGAAATGTGGCACTACTCAATGCGCCGGGTAATGGAGTTGCCGATGATAAGGGTATTTACTATTTCGTGCCGAAGATGATCAAATATTATCTCGGTGAGGAACCGATCCTGTCCAATGCACCGACTTATCTGCCCTTCTATGAAGAGGATATGAGCTATGTGCTGGAGCATTTTGATGATCTGGTATTAAAGGATGTGGCAGAGGCAGGTGGCTACGGCGTGGTATTTGGCAGTTCCATGACAACGCGCCAGAAAGAGGATTTCATTGCATTGCTGAAAAAAGAACCCCGCCGGTTTATTGCACAGGAGGTCATTGATTTTCAGGATCTGGACATTTTGGAGGGTGGCGAGGCAGTGCCAAGAAAAGCAGATCTGCGGGCATTTGTCCTCATGGCAGATGAGCCGCTGGTATGGAAGAGCGGATTGACCCGCTTCTCGCGCAACCCCGATTCATTTATTGTGAATTCATCACAGGGAGGAGGATTTAAGGACACATGGGTATTATCTCAGTAGAACAGGCTGACCGGCTTTTCTGGCTGGGCAGATATACAGAACGTGTATACACGACATTGCGGATGTATTCGCAGAGCTTTGATGTGATGATCGATGAGATCACAGACAGCTACCAGGATTTTTGTAAAAAAATAGATATTCCTGACATTTACGAGTCCAAGGAGGTGTTCAAGGAGAAATATCCCTTTGACGCAGAAAATCCCGACTCTATTATCAGCAACCTCGAACGTGCTTATGACAATGCCATCGTCCTTCGTGAGAGCATTGGATCAGAAACCCTTGCCTATATACAGCTGGCGATCTATGAGATGAACCGGGCAAAGGTGAGCCGGTCACCACTTATCGAGCTGCAGAAGGTAACAGACAATATTATGGCATTCTGGGGAATCGCTGATGACCAGATCGACAGTGAGCAGATCCGAAATATCATAAAGACCGGAAAACGGCTGGAGCGCGTGGATCTGTATGCGCGTCTGAACGCACCGCGCAGTGAACTGATCCGTGAGGTATCACGTATGATCCCGAGGGTGGAGCGATGCGGGCTGGCGTATGATCCGCAAAAGCTGATTACATTAAATGTACTTGTGCATGCACCGGAATTGGATTATTATAAAATAGTAACGGAAGTAGAATCTATTTTGTGATATGAAAAAGGTGTTTTTACATGAAAAAATTGTCCTATGATTATTATATGAAGATCGGCTATTCCATTCCGGTGGAGAACTGCCATTTTACGATCAAGTGCTTTCCACAGAACACAGACAGGCAGCGTATATTGTCGCAGCATATAGAGATCAGCGCGCAGGGCTACAATGAGGGCTGTGATGGATTTGGAAATCGTCAGATCTACGGCACGGTGGCATGTGCACATGATGTGTTTGTCTTTCATACAACGGGTGAGACAGAGTGTGGCATGAGAGAGGAAGAGGAAGCCGCTGTGGCTGAGAAAACCGGCATGTTTCGCTATGCACATGGTTATAATACGCCCGGGAGCGGGCTTCGCAGTTATTTTGAGGAGCTTGTGCGTGCACAGGTGATCTCGGACGGTCAGGATGATTTGCAAAAAAGTATCGAGCTGATGCATCGATTGTATCAGGATTTTAAATATGAAAAAAACCAAACGACCATGACTACGACAGCAGAACAGGCATGGCAGATCGGTGCAGGTGTGTGCCAGGACTATGCACATATTCTGATCGCCCTCTGCCAGATGGCCGGTATTCCGGCGCGTTATGTGACAGGAATGCTGATCGGTGAGGGTGCGAGCCATGCATGGGTGGAGGTGCTGGCGGGTGAACACTGGTATCCGTTAGATCCCACGAACAATTGCGTGGTGACAGATTCGCATATAAAGATCGGAACCGGAAGAGATGCGGGAGACTGTCTGATCAACCGGGGAATCATGCACGGAGGCGGCACACAGACGCAGGAAGTGCGCGTGTGTGTGACAGAGACCACATAGGTGACAGGTAGCCCCTTTTGTCTGGCTCACATCGGGTTGTTGCGGGTCGGAAGATGTAAGGAATGGCATTTTTCTGGTGTTCTATCAGAATGCAGAGAATGCCGCCTTTAGAAAGGGGATAGAAATTTATGGAACAAATAGTGGCATCGATCGCGCTTCCGGTAGATGAGGCGCTGATGATCAAAAAAATGCGTATCGAACCGGAGCATCCGGTCACAGACTGCAAACGCATCAGCGTTGTCACCGGTATTCACGGAGATGAGCTGGAAGGGCAGTATGTCTGTTTTGAGCTGATCCGCCGGATCAGGGAAAACATGCCGGCGCTGAGGGGAATCGTCGATATTTATCCGGCGATGAATCCCCTCGGTATTGATTCGATCACCCGGGGAATTCCTGCGTTTGATCTGGATATGAACCGGTTGTTTCCGGGCGATCTGGAAGGAAATATGACGGAGTATCTGGCGGCAGAGATCATGAAGGATG
>JALFNQ010000152.1 GCA_022773965.1 Lachnospiraceae bacterium | reverse complement strand
ATTCCTGAATAGCAATTTTATAGGGTTCCAGATAAATCTCCCTCAGTGCCCGCTGACCAATCACAGAATCCACAGCATTCCGATTCGTCTCCTGATTATTAGCTGCATAATGCTTAATGCATCCACCTCCTCCTGGCAGGCTCTGAAGACCGCGTACCATTGCTGACGCCATCTTTCCAGATATGAGAGGATCTTCAGAAAAATATTCAAAATTTCGTCCGCACATAGGATCACGCTGAATATTCATTCCTGGTCCCAGAAGCAAATCAATCCGCATTGCCTGCATATCTGCTGCCATTCCGCATCCTACCTGTTCCAAAATTTCCGGATCAAAAGACTGAGCAAGAAGCGTACCCACCGGCCATGCCGTACAGTAATGGTATACCTGCCTCTTTTCCCCCGATTCCAGATCGGTTGCCTCAAACTGCTGTGTGATACGCACACCGCCCGGACCGTCTGCCAATACAATAGAAGAAACACCATAACTTTCCAGTGCGTGTGTTGTTTCCCCTGCCGCTCCAGGTACAGATTCCGAACTGGCTCCAATCACAGGATTGTTCTCATCCTGCACACCCCAGCCTGTACCACAGCAAAGATCCGCCAATTGTGCAGCATCAAGCTGTGCGGCAAATTCTTCCATTGACACTCTGCCCGAAGCCACATCATTCAGCTTCCATTCTTTCTTTTCCACATACCGTACTGTTTCGTAAGGCATAACCGGCTGATAGCTGGTATCTGTCGCATATGTAACCACCTTTTCATCGCTATAGGCTGAACGCGAATCCAGCGTTTCCGGTATCTGCACAGCCAGAAGAACCGGTACATCCTTCCATATAGTTTCATCCTTTCGGTCAGTTAACCCCTTCTTTTCCTCCAAAGTTTCCGTTAACGGAAGCTCCACCAATACCTGTTCTGTCAAAGCAGTTTGTTCCAGCCGAATCTTGCACACCGGTTTTGTATCTCTGGAAGAAGTACCGATACGCACTCCATAATCTCCTTTTGACAGAATATAACCTCCTGCATTTTCACTATAAGATGCAAGATTACGCAGCGGTATGCGGATTTTGATATCTTCCTTTTCGCCCGGTGCCAGTAACATCGTTTTTTGGAAACCTTTCAGCTCCTGTTCCGGCATATCCATCTCCGATACCGGTGCAGAAACATATACCTGCACAACTTCACGTCCAGCAAACGCTCCTGTATTTTCTACTGTTACGCCAAGAACCAGTGTATCCTCATCCAGCGATGCCTCCAGATTTCCCAGTGCAAATGTCGTATAGGAGAGTCCATAACCAAAAGGATAACCCGGATCAACATTAAATGTATCAAAGTAACGATAACCTACATAAATTCCTTCCGTATATACTGCTTTATTAAAATCCTGAAGGAAATTGCCTGCCGTAGGATAATCTTCATATTTTTTTGCCCAGGTTGCGGTCAGCTTTCCTGACGGTGTTGCCTTACCTGTGAGAATATCGGTAACGGCGGCTCCTCCCTCCTGTCCTGCCTGCCCCATGAGAAGAATAGCATCCGCACAAGCCGCCTCCAGATCCTGCACCGATATGGAGCCCGGAACATTCAGCACCAGTACCAATGAGGAAAAAGCTGACCGCAGCTTTTTAAGATTATCCATCTCCACTGCAGAAAGCCTGTAATCTCCAATTTCATACTTTTTATCCCCAATGGATACTTCTTTTTTCATGAAACGATCATTTCCCTCACCGGAATTTCTCGAAATGACACAAATAGCAGTTTCTGTTTCTTTTGCATATTCTTCCAGTTTTTCTGTTGTCAGCGGTTCCTCCGGAAACGCAAAAACACTCATGACCTGGTCCTTCATCTCTCTTTTGGCCAGATCATAGCATCTGGCCCACGCCATCTGCTGTTCCCGGTTCACAATCTCAAAACCTTCTGTTTCCATAGCATTCAGAATATTAATATGATAACGCAGAGACTGATCCACATCCTGATCACCACCGCCGGAAAGACCGCCGTTAAAAGGATCTCCCGATCCCGTTCCGCCGCGGATTGTTCTGGCAGCTCCGTTTCCAAACAAGGCAATCTTTCCCCTGCCCTTTAACGGAAGAACCCCATTTATGTTTTTTAAAAGTACCATTCCCTGCGTCGCCGCTTCTCTCGATATTGCAGCACCGCTGATCTCACGTTCGGACATCGGCGGATATATCGTATTACTTTTCATATTTTTTCCCTGCCTTTCATTTAAGACTCACTAAAAAACTATTGTATCCGAAGATATGTAATCTTTGCATCCCCCGCATACGTACACTCAATGTAAATGTCTTATCAGGTATCCTTTGAAGAGGAATCCGCACACCGGAATACTAAACTGCATGCGGCGGGTTTCTCCAGGCTGCACTGCTTTTTCTCTGCGAAATGCAAGCAACTGTTTCAGTGGTTTTTTTACCCTGGATGCAGGTGCAATACCGTATATTTGCACCACTTCATCAGAAACCATAGTTCCGGTATTCGTTATCTCAAGCACTGCTTCCAGCGTCATCTCTGCCAGCAGTCAGTCGAGACGTTCTTCCATAGACAGTGATGAATCCCAAAAAGGAGTCGTTTTATCACTCTTCATACTCTTCTATTCCCCTCTTATCCATTTATGAAAAGAACCTGACTCCTTACGAATCAGGTCCCTTTATCAGTTTCCATATTTTTGTTTATGAAATTTTTTCTGCCAGGAAATCTGTCATCATCTGTTCTGTTTCTTCCAATCCATTAGCCTCATAATCCGCAATCAGCTTATCCCAGTTTGCATCAAAATTATCTACACTTTCTGTTACGCACTTAATCAGTCCCGGCCATGCAATCTCATTCAGAATTTCCACATTGTTCGTAATCTCCTGCGGTGTCGCATATGCCCAAAGTGGGGAATACGGCGGTGTTTCGAATTCATCTGGCTGCGGGAAGATATCGGTCAGCATCTCTACATTCCATGCTTCACAAGCTGCCTTCTGCTCCTCGTTATACTCTGCAATTACAGATTCTCTCGTAACAGGTGTGTAAGGATTACCATTTTCATCCACTGCACCGTCTCCATAAATCGGAAATCCCGTATAATTGCCAATACCAGTATTTTTTCCGTAATCCGGATCAGAACTTGCTTTTGCAATCTCTTCTTCCGTACGATATCTCATTCCATTCTCATCTACAAAATAGTTTTCTCCTTCAACACCCCATTTGTAAAGTACTGCACCCTCATCGGAGCAGAGATAATCAAGGAATTTAATTGCACGAACCGGATCCTCACAGCTCTTTGTGATTGCCATTCCGTATCCAACCTGAAGACCCTGATACATCAGTGTGGGTGCCTTCGTCTCAGCATCAATTGTCACAGGAAGCGGACAATATGTTTTATCCAGTTTTCCTTCTGCTTTCAATGTTGCTTCCGCCTGTGCATAATGCCAAAATGCATCAGTAATAGCTACAACACGTCCGCTGGCAAGCTTTGCAATGTAATCGTCATCTGTCTGTGTTGCAAAGTTTGGATCCAGAATTCCCTCATCATACATACGACTCAGCCATCTGAAATATTCTTTTTCTTTATCACTCACATGCTTGTAAATGCAGTTATAGTTATCATCAACAAGCCAGGAACCGTTATCCGGTGCACCATCAGCAATAAATCCAGCGGGATTACTGAGTGTAATGAGCCAGTGCCAGTCAGCAGCACTCATGGAAATACCAATGGTATCCAGACCATCATCGGTTTTAGGATGTGCTGCCAGGTACTGCTTGATCAGGGCTTCATACTCCTCCAGAGTCTTAGGATATTCATAATTATTTTCCTTAAGAGCTGCGTACTGTATCTGGCAGTTTCCTCCGGTTACCAAAGTCTGGTATCCTACACCAGCATAAGAAAGCTGATATATTCCTTCATCTCCAGAACCCCATTTCAGCTTTTCAAACTCATCGCCGTACATTTTTTTAATATTTGGACCATATTCCTCGATCAGATCTGTCATATCAATAAGTGCACCTGCCTCATACAGACTGTTTACACTTTGCTTAGCATAAATCATATCTGGATATTCGTCCTCAGCAATCATCAAAGATATATCCTCGTCAGGATCACCTGTACTGGCTACCGGATAGGAAATATCCAAAGTCACACCTGTGGCTTCAGTAATCGCCTGAGCAACAGGATTTTCCCAGTTACCATTTTTTCCGTCTGCATTGTAGTACTTGAAAGTTATAGGTGACAAATCATCCTTACTGTCCCCAGTACTGCTCTCGCTGTTTTCATTCTTGCTGCTTTCGCTCTTACTGCTTTCCGTATCCTTGGAGCCACATCCTGCCACTGTTCCAACGCAGAGTGCTGCTACCATAAGCAGAGCTAAAATTTTCTTCCTTTTCATGTTATTCCTCCCTATATTCTTAGAAAGTCCTACTATAAGGCCAAACATTTGAGATTTTACAATACCTCTATTATTTGTCTCTCATTGCAATAACTCTCCAAAATTATTTTAGATTTTCACGCGCGTTTTTACTTATCTAAAAGATATCATGGATAGTATATTGGAAGATATAGAAGAATTAACCTTTAAATTTAGAAATATTGACTAATCATTTTTGTAAAAAAAGGTACACCCGTGCGAACCTTGAAAATTTCATATAAAACAATAAATTTATGTCAGGAAATGGTATAATGATCTCAGATTATTTGTGAGGTGATCCCATGTCTTTTGCTAAGAATGAATAATTTCTTATTCACAGAAGAAGGGACCAGGGTTATCAGCTGTCCTGCCGGAAATGCCCCGAAAAGCTGCAGCTATATCAAGCAGACAGGGCAATGCCGGTCAGAGGACTTTTAGCCACAAAGCTTCGGTTCGGAATTAAACTTGCGGCATTGAATTTTAAGAAACTGTCAGCCTATCTGGACAGTCTGGATCAGTGCGCCTTACTTTCAGCAAACAGCTAAAAAAGCAACAAAGAATCTGAATGTATGTTAATGGAAAACACTACTAATATGAAATATTTGTTGTCTTATATGAAATTTTCAAGGTACGTTAGTTAATGAGTTACTATAAAACGAGTGTTTTGACACCCATATCATTTTATAAGCAGCAAGCTTTCGGATCACGCCATTATCCCTTACAGAATAATGGATTGCATCGATGTAGAGAATAGGATAGACCTCGTCCAGTGGCCGGTTCTGCCAGTCTTCAATCCGTGGCAGAATCTTATCCGTCACATCAGAAATTTGAACGCAAAGCAAAAAAATTCCCCCGCACCAGCTACTTCCGGTACAGGGGATTTGTCATACTTTATTTTGTTTTCTTCTTTAAAAATCCAATCGATGTCTTACAGATCAGTTTATCGAAAATCATAAACATTGCCGGCAGAATCAGGATAACAACGACCATACTGATGATCGCGCCTCGTGCAAGCAGGGTACAGATGGAACCAATCATCTCAACCTGGGAGTAGCAGGCTACACCGAAGGTTGCGGCGAAGAAGCTGAAGCCGCTGCTGATGATGGACGGCATGCTTGTTTTGTGGGCAATGCTGATGGCTTCTTTTTTGTCTTTTCCGTTCTGACGCTCTTTCTGGTAACGGGTTGTCATCAGGATCGCGTAGTCGACGGTTGCACCGAGCTGGATGGCTCCGATAACGATACTTGCTACGAACGGAAGGCTGGTTCCCTGATAATATGGGATTGCCATGTTCAGCATGATCGCAAATTCGATCACGGCTACCAGGATAATCGGCAGGGAAATCGATTTGAAGATCAGCAGGATGATGATAAAGATTGCACCGATGGAAAGGACGTTTACGTTGACCAGATCGGCGTCGGTGACATCCTGCAGGTCTTTCATCAGCGGTGCTTCACCGATGACCATACCATTTTCATCGTAAGATTTTACAATCTTGTCAATCTCTTTGACCTGTTCGTTTACTTCATCCGTTGCAGACTCATATTCCGAGCTGACGAATGCAAGCTCGTAATCATCACTCTGCAGCATGCTTCGAAGATCCTCCGGGATCATGGATTCCGGAATGGTCGGGCCGAGCAGGGAGCTCATGCTGATGGTTGATTTGACACCTTTTACCTTGCCGATCTCATCCATCATTTTCTTTTTCTGTTTGGAGTCCATATCGCGGTCCATCATGACGATATGCATGTTGCTGACGTTGAACTGCGCTTTTACTTCATCGTTTGCCACGTTGCAGTCCAGGGTAGATGGAAGGGAACGTGCGATGTTGTAATAAATCCGGGTATGATTGTTTCCGTAGATCGACGGGAACAGCAGAACCAGGAAGATCACAACCCATACTTTATAATGTTTGGTGATAAAGGCGGACGGTTTATCCAGGCTTTTTACCAGCGGTTTGTGTCTCGTTTTCTCAATTGCCTTGTCAAATACCAGAACCATGGCCGGCAGGACGGTGACACAGCAGACAACGCCGATCAAAACACCTTTTGCCATAACGATACCAAGGTCGCGGCCAAGGGCAAAGGTCATAACACACAGTGCCAGGAAACCGGCTACGGTGGTAACGGAGCTTCCGGCTACGGATTTGAACGTGTTGGCGATTGCATGGCCCATCGCACGCTCTTTGTCATCCGGGAAACGCTTTTTATTCTCCTCGAAGCTGTTCAGCAGGAAGATGGAGTAGTCCATCGTAACACCAAGCTGCAGCACGGCGGTCAGCGCTTTTGTGATGTAGGAAGTCTCACCAAGGAACACGTTGCTTCCCAGGTTGTAAAGGATTGCAAGTCCGATACTTAATAGGAACAGGATCGGAACAACGAAGGAAGTCGATGTCAGCTCGATGACAACGAGGCTCAAAACTGCGGCGATGACAACGTAAACCGGCAGCTCTTTTAATGCTACGTTTTTGATATCGGTAACAACACCGGTCATACCGCCGATGAAGCACTGCTCGTTCGCAATTTTACGAAGATCCTCGATTGCCTCCATGGAGTCATCGGAAGAAGTCGTATTGTCGAACAGAACGAGCATCATGGTTGCATCCCCATTGTAGAATGCTTTCCGGAGTTTTTCCGGGATCATCTCAACCGGCACGCTGATGTCTGCCACATCGTCATACCATAAAACTTCTTTTACGTGGTTTACCTGCTCGAATTTTTCTTCGAGTTTCTGTACGTCCTTCATTTCCATGTTTTCCACGACAACCATGGAGAACGCACCCATGCCGTATTCATCTACCAGAATGTCCTGTCCTTTTACAGTTTCCAGATGCTCCGGCAGATAGCTGAGCAGATCATAGTTTACTTTCGTTGCTGCCACTCCGATGACTGACGGAATAATCAGCAGAAATCCAATGATCAGCATCAGAATCCTGTGCTTGGCAATCCATTTGCCAACTTTAACCATTTTCATTCATCTCCTCTGATTCATTTTTAACTTGTTTTTCTAGTACCACATCTTACAACTTAAATGACTATTAGTCAATATTTGAAATGGTAAAAAATGAATTTTGGTCATTTTTTGTTTACTTTTACAAAAAATAACGGAAATCGGAAATGGGAATCGTTGATTTTTCTGCGCATCAAAAAAGAGTGCCTGGCTCCTTCGTCCTGACACTCTTTTTTATGCATTTTTTGTAACTATTCAGAGCCCCATCTCGATTCCGCTGCGCTGCATCTCGATGTGGCTTCTCGCCATATGAAATGAAAGAGAAGAATGCTCATTCATGCAAGCATGATTCGCATTCTTCTCTTTCATTTCGCATGGCTCTGAATAGTTACCATTTTTTTATTTCACTTCAACCAGCTCAATCTCAAAATTCAGCTCTTTTCCAGCCATCTCATGGTTGGCATCAAACGTGATATTGGTCTCGTCTTTTGCGGTAACTTTTACCGGGAACGGCTGGCCGTACTGGTTCTGCAGATAAACCTGCTGTCCGACCTCTACTTCCTCTGCTCCCGGAAGCTGTGCGATCGCAACGGTGAAAATTGCGTTCGGATCCGGCATTCCGTAAGCCTCCTCCGGCATCAGATGGATGTTGACTTTTTCGCCGACTTCCATCTCTGCAACGGCTGCATCGAAGCCGCGGATCATCTGGCCCACACCGCAGATGAACTCGAGCGGTTCGCCGCGGTCGTAGGAAGAATCAAACTGGGTTCCATCGTTGAAGGTTCCTCTGTAGTGGGTACGGCAGGTTTTTCCGACATTCTTACCTTCCATAACCGGAGTCGGTGCACCGCATCCGCCGCCGCAGGTTCCGCAGGAACCGCCGCAGGAGCTCTCCTCTTCCTCATGGCTTCCGCAGTGGCCGCCGCAGGAATGGCCTTCCTCGTGATCGTGGTGATCGCAGGTTGCACCCGCAGATGTGAGCGTTCCGTTTAAGTAAGCTTCCACCGCTGCATCCACATCTCCCTCCGCTCCGGAGCAGAGCTCTACGCCTGCCTCAGCAAGAGCAGCCTGTGCACCGCCGCCGATGCCGCCGCAGATCAGAACATCCACGCCCTGCTCGGAAAGAAGGCCTGCCAGTGCGCCGTGGCCGGTTCCGTTGGATCCGATCACTTCGCTGGAAACCACCTGATTGTCTTCTACTTCGTAAACCTTAAAATTCTCTGTTTTTCCAAAATGCTGGAAAATATTCCCGTTATCGTATGTAACTGCAATTTTCATCTAACTAAATCCTCCATAGTTTTTTTCTTACGCCTCTTTTCCCTGCATAAAGGCTTCAATCTGG
>JALFNQ010000139.1 GCA_022773965.1 Lachnospiraceae bacterium | reverse complement strand
GATCCTTGATCCATACCAGAAGCGATTGCTTGTCTATTTTTTTGAAAGTGATGTATATCCGAAGATCTACGGAATGGATCAACCGGTGCCGGTCGGTATCTATGACGGTGCACTCACAATTGATTTCTCCAATATTCTGAAGTGGATCGAGGAGGATGAGGGAACATCAAATGATGTCTGAAATGTAACATTAGCAGGTAAAAGTGGGAGAGGGCAAATGTGCCCTCTCTTGCTTTTTTGCAGGTATTGTGTTACCATAATACACGATTATGAGATTTTTTATGTATTTTGATGCAAAAACAGAGAAGGAACAGAATCGTTCCGCAGTGAAAGGCAGGCGATAAAGGATGAAGACATTTTCCCTGACGGATGTCGGAAGGGTGAGAGAATCAAATCAGGATTACGTGTATACGTCTGAAAGTCCGGTGGGAAATCTACCGAATCTTTTTATCGTGGCAGATGGTATGGGTGGTCACAATGCAGGCGATTTTGCATCTAAGTATACCGTGGAGCAGATCGTGACATACATAGAAAAAGCGCCAATGACAAGTCCGGTCGATTTGATCAGGGGTGCAGTGACAAAGGCGAATGCCAGCTTGATGGCACTGGCGAAGAGTGACACCAGCCTTTCAGGGATGGGGACAACCGTAGTGATCGCAACCATCGTGAGTGATTGCATGTATGTGGCGAATGTTGGTGACAGCAGACTGTATCTGTTGCAGGATGAGTTAAAGCAGATTACGAGAGATCATTCCCTTGTGCAGGAAATGGTTCGTATGGGAGAGATGGATGCATCTGAGGCAAAATCCCATCCGGATAAAAATATCATTACCCGTGCAGTTGGTGCCTTTGAGGAACTGGAAATCGATTTTTTTGAAGAGCATGTGCAGTCCGGCAATGTGATTCTCATGTGTACAGACGGATTATCGAATATGGTGGATGACACGGACATCCGACAGATCATACAGACCGGTCGGGATGTGGTGGAAAAGGTGCAACACCTGGTGGAAGCAGCAAATCGCGGCGGTGGAAAAGATAACATCACCGTTGCCATTATAGAGGTATGAGTATAGAAAACTTGAGGTGAGAACATGATAGAGATAGGATCATTTATAGCAGATCGCTATGAGATACTGGAAAAGATCGGAGCCGGCGGAATGTCGGATGTATATAAAGCAAAAGATCAGGTGCTTGGTCGCTTTGTCGCTGTGAAGATCTTAAAACCTGAGTTTGCAGAGGATGTAAACTTTGTGACAAAGTTTCACACAGAGGCACAGTCAGCTGCCGGGTTGCAGCATCCGAACATTGTCAACATCTATGATGTAGGCAGTGAGGAGCACGTGCATTTTATTGTTATGGAGTACGTGGAGGGTATCACGTTAAAAACCTATATAGAGAAAAAAGGTCAGCTAAATTACAAGGAAGCGATCAGTATTGCCATTCAGGTGGCTCGCGGCATCGAGGCTGCACATAATAATAACATCGTACATCGTGACATTAAGCCGCAGAATATTATGATCTCCCATGAGGGAAAGGTTAAGGTGACGGATTTTGGTATTGCGCGGGCAGCCACCTCCAATACGATCCACTCTGATGTGATGGGAAGCGTTCACTATACCTCGCCGGAGCAGGCACGAAATGGCTTTGTGGATGGTAAGAGTGATATATATTCGCTTGGAATCGTTATGTATGAAATGGTGACAGGACGCGTGCCTTTTGACGGAGACACTACTGTATCGATCGCGATCCAGCATTTGCAGGAGGAAATGGTAGCACCGTCAGTCTATGCACCGGATCTGCCCATCAGTCTGGAAAAGATCATTTTGAAATGTACGCAGAAGAGTCAGGATCGCCGTTATGGGACTATGGGTGAGCTGCTTGTAGATTTAAAGCATGCCCTGATGGAGCCGGACGAGGATTTTGTTGTGATCGATACTGCAGTCAATCAGGCAAAGACGACTGTGATCCGCGAGGAAGATGTACGGGGTATCAAGGAGAAAGCTGCGAAGAATTATGCATCGGCAGAGAAACAGCCGGTTAGACCGGTCTATGACGATGAGGATGAAGATGACGAGGATGAAGATGAAGGATTCCTGAATCCAAAGATGGAGAAGGCAGTCACGATTCTTGGAATTGTTACGGCAGTGATCATTATCATTATCATCATTTATCTGATTGGAAGCATGGCAGGTCTTTTTGGTGGCAAACGCGACAAGACAGAGGAGGAGCCTGTCACGGATGAGATCGTTGAGGATTCCGGTAAAGTAGAGATGATCGATCTGCGCGGAAAGAGCTTTGATGAGGCTAAGGCGGAGCTTGAGACGATGGGACTCAAGATCTATCAGGCATCCACAGCTGAGTCAGAGGAATACGAGCAGGGGCAGATCATTTCCCAGGATATTGCGCAGGGTGAAATGGTAGAAGAGGGAACGATGGTTCGCGTGGTGGTCAGCAGCGGAAAAGGTGCAAGTGAGATCGCTGTACCGAATGTGACCGGATATACGGACAATGCTGCAATCGGTATGCTGCAGGATGCAGGTCTGGACTATAACAGAGAATATGAGAGTTCTGATCAGGTTCCTGAGGGTACAGTCATCCGCCAGAGCCCGGAGAGTGGTACAATGGCAATGGAGGGAACAAAGGTAACTATCATTGTCAGTCAGGGCAAAAAGTCTGTGACTGTTCCAGATCTGAAAAATCATACAGAGGAGGAAGCGCGTAAAGCACTGGAGAATGTAGGGCTTCAGGTTGGAACTGTCAGCACGGACTACAGTGATACGGTGGAAGAAGGACAGATCATCGATCAGAGTGAGATTGCCGGAAAGACGGTGTATAGCGGAACGACCGTCAATATTGTTGTGAGCCTTGGACCAAAAGAGGTTCTGTATATGTTTCGGGCAAATGTGAAGCTACCGAATGATGATACGGTAGTCTCTGCAAACATTGAGCTGCAGGATGCGGATGGAAACGTGTTGGACACCTGGACGAATGTGTCTACGGCATCCTTCCCTTTCTCCATTGAGGTCATGAATATCAAGAGTGATAGTGGTACACTTGTGATTGAATGGGTGATGGAAGATGAGGAGGGTAATGTGACGACAAGTACGCAGAACTCGCCGCAGACTTTCCAAAAGCAGAATTAACAGTCAGAAAACAGTATAAAAAAGGAATCTTTGCATATGCATGGAAAGATACTAAAAGGAATTTCCGGATTTTACTACGTTCACGTGGTAGAATCCGGAATTTATGAATGTAAAGCAAAAGGAATTTTCCGTAAGGAGGGCGTAAAGCCTTTAGTTGGCGATCTGGTGGAGATCGATGTGATTGATGAAGAACAAAAAAAGGGTAATATCATTCGTATTTTGCCGAGAAATAACGAGCTGATCCGCCCGGCAGTTGCCAATGTGGATATGGCGCTCATTGTTTTTGCTGCTGCGACACCGGATCCGAATTTCAATCTGCTGGATCGCTTTTTGGTGCTGATGGCAAAACAGAATGTGCCGGTGTGCATCTGTTTTAATAAATCAGATCTGGTATCGGAAGAGACGCAGCGGGAGTATGCGAAAAGCTATGAAACCTGTGGCTACCCGGTAACATTCATCAGTGTGAAAAAGGATGAGGGTATTGATCGGCTTATGGAGCATCTGCGCGGAAAGACAACGACGATCGCCGGACCTTCCGGTGCGGGCAAATCTTCCCTGATCAATCGCCTGCAGCCGAAGATCCGGATGGAGACAGGGGCTGTGTCGGAAAAGATCGGAAGAGGAAAACAGACGACACGCCATACACAGCTGATTCATATTGAAGGGCATTCATATATCATGGATACTCCGGGTTTTTCGTCTTTATATCTTCCGCAGATGGAGAAGGAAGAATTGCAGCAGTATTATACGGAGTTTGCGGAATATGAACCCTACTGTCGTTTTCAAGGCTGCAGCCATATCAGCGAACCGGACTGTGGCGTGAAGCAGGCACTGGAGCAGGGAAAGATCTCACGGCTGCGATATGAAAATTATGTACAGCTTTATGAGGAATTAAAGGAAAAAGAAAAAAACAGGTATTAGGGATAAAAGCAGTGAAAACAGTGAAAAAAGTAGTGCTGAAGGAACGTAAAATACTGATCGTTAGCGGCGGCAGTATTGCGGATGATTTTGTCAGCAATCTGATGAAAAAAAATAGCTATGAAGTAGTGATTGCCTGCGACAGCGGAATGGAGTTTTTTTACAGAAACAGGCTGCATCCGGATCTGATCCTCGGCGATTTTGATTCGGCGGATCAGCATGTAGTAAACGCTTTTCGTGAGCAGACGGATATCAGAATGGAACAGTTTCCTGCACAGAAGGACTGGACGGATACTGAACTGGCGGTGCGAAGGGCACTGGAGCTTGGAGCGGATCAGATCGATCTTGTGGGTGCCACCGGGAGCCGCCTGGATCATGTGATGGGCAATCTGCAGCTGCTGGCGCTGGGATTGGAGAAGGGTGTTCACATTTTTTTGCTGGACGCTCATAATCGTATTCGTCTGATCGATCGACCGCTGACGATCAAAAAAAAGGAGCAGTACGGCAAATTTATATCGTTGATCCCTCATGGTGGGGCAGTGTGTGGTCTGACGCTTACGGGAATGAAATATCCGCTGGATGATGCAACTCTTACGCCGGATGTTTCTCTAGGTATCAGCAATGAGATCGTGGATGAAGAGGCAGCCATAAGCTTTACCAGGGGAAGATTGTTTGTTTTTGAGACAAGGGACTGAGGAAAGACAGAAGATCCTAAAGGCTTTTTTAGAAAAATCAATGCTTTTCACAGGTCAGCTGGCGACGTGTGAATTGTAACGAAAAATCTGACAGAAAAGTCAATTGAAAGCAGTCGTCGGAACAGATATAATAAATATATGATATACATCACATATGAAGAGGTGACAGGATGAGTGACTGGATTTTGGTAGTTGATGATGACACATCAAATCTTCGAATGGCGAGCCATATTCTGAGTAAAGAGAATCTGCGGGTGAGCTGTTTAAAATCAGGGGAGGATACGATCCGCTTTTTAGAAGAAAACAGGCCGGATTTGATCCTATTGGATATTCATATGCCCGGAATGGACGGTTTTGATACGATTGCCGCGGTGCGTAGCAACGAAAAAACTGCTGACATCCCGGTTATTTTTTTAACGGCGGATGATGATAGTGAGACAGAGACAAAGGGGCTAAAGGCCGGTGCGATGGATTTTATTAAAAAGCCATTTGTGCCGGAGGTTCTTCTTTTGCGTGTCCGCCATATGATCGAACTGATCCGTCTGCAGACGGATCTTGCCCGCGAGGTGGAGAAAAAAACAGAGGTTGTCAAGGCGCAGCATGAGAAGCTGGAGCGTATCTCCATGCAGATCGTGAAGACGCTCTCCGGTGCCATCGATGCGAAGGATACCTACACAAACGGTCATTCTAACAGGGTGGCGGATTATTCGAGAGAGATTGCAAAGCGTGCCGGTTTCAGTGAAAAGAAACAGGATGATATCTATATGATGGGACTTCTCCATGATGTGGGAAAAATCGGTATTCCGGAGGCGATCATCAATAAGCCGGCGCGGTTGTCGGATGAAGAATATGCGGAGATCAAAACGCATCCATTGCTGGGTGCAGGTATTTTAAAAAATATTACGGAGTTTCCACAGCTGACGGTTGGCGCGCGCTGGCATCATGAGCGTTATGACGGAAAGGGCTATCCGGACGGAATTTCGGGGGAAGAGATACCGATGGAGGCACGCATCATTGCCATAGCGGATGCTTATGATGCAATGAGCTCCAGGAGAAGCTACCGTGATGTGTTACCGCAGGATGTGATCCGTGCGGAGCTGGTAAAAGGAAGGGGCACACAGTTTGATCCGAAATTTGCAGATATTATGCTGGCAATGATAGATGCGGATACAGACTATCAGATGAGGGAGAAGTAAAAAGGAAAATGGGGGATAACAAGGATGAATCATGATCATGAGAGAAAGCGCGCAGTGCATCTGATGATATTGTTAAGCTACACGCTGATGACGCTTGCACTGACAGCGGAGACGCTCTTGCTTGGCTGGGATAAGGGTGCAATCGTATTGTTACTGGCGGGAGTGGTACTTTGCTGGGGCTTGCATATTACGAGAAAAATCCCCAGTGATCAGAGAATGTGGCTGTATGTGATCTTATCAATGCTGGCATTTTTCTTTTATGGCGCACACGAGACGAGTATGTATGATCTTGCACCGGTGATGATCTTGATGATTGTCATGTTTTCAGCTACGGAAATATATAATGTTATCCGTCTGTGTGTGGTGGTCTACTATGTGACGGTGTTCTATGCACTTGTCTTTGTTGTAGGCAGAACTATGGAGTACACATCATTGGATGTAACCAGGCTGCTGTTGCATTTTCTGGTGGTTTCGCTGTCTGCCCGGCTGATAAGGAGCAATATGCGTCGCCGTGCAGACGCAAGAGTGGAGCTGGAGGATGAGGTCAGCCGCCTGCGGGAAGTGAACCGTAGAACAGAAAATTTTTTGACAAATGTATCCCATGAGCTGCGAACACCTATTAATGCTGTGACCGGCATTACTGCAGTTATGCTCAAAAATGAGAGCGACGAACAGAGGCGTAAGGATATTGTGGCGATACAGAAGGCAGGACAGCGGTTGTTCGGACAGATTGAGGATATTCTTGATTATACTGAGATTGATACGGGGAAGATCTGTGTGGTGGAGGACAGCTACATGATCTCATCCATTGTGAACGATCTGGTCATGGGCGGGCAGTTTGAGCAGAAGGCGCATGCACCGGAGCTGATCATGGATCTGGATGCAAAGCTGCCGTCTATGCTGGAAGGTGACGGGAGAAAGATTAAGAAAATTCTCAAGCATCTGATCGTAAATGCGCTTAAGTTTACAAAAACAGGTGGTGTCTACGTGCGCATTTATGGCTTGAAGAAGGAATATGGCATCAATCTGTGTATTCGTGTGAGTGATACCGGGGAGGGAATTGCAAAGGAGCATCTGAGCCGGATCACCGAGCAGTTTTACCAGTCCAGCGAGGGAGAAAACCGAAAGGCCGGAGGTCTGGGTCTGGGCTTGTCCATCGTTCAGGGTCTGGTTTCGTCAATGAATGGTTTTATGCAGATACACAGTGAGGTTGCGAAGGGCACGACGGTAGAGATCACGATTCCCCAGAAGATTGTCGATGAGAAACCGGGTATGGTGGTGGAAAACCGCGAGACATTGTGTACGGCGTGTTATCTGCGTCCGGAGAAATATCAGTCTGCGGAGGTGCGAAGCTATTATAATGAGACGATCAGTCATCTTGCAATAGGACTGGAGCTTGCCATCCATCGTGTGTTTGATCTGGCGGAACTGAAAAAGCTGACAGCGATCTATCACCTGACGCATCTTTTGATCGGCAGGGAGGAGTATGAGGAAGAACCGGACTGGTTTGAAGCACTTGCTGTGAGCACGCAGGTAGTAGTGGTTGCGGGAAGCGATTTCATACCAGTTTCCGGCAGCAGGGTCATTCTTATCAAAAAACCGTTTTTCACACTTTCTGTCATAAATATTTTAAATGCAGACAAGACAGAGCAGCCGCAGATGTGGGAGAATATGCGCATGATCTGTCCTGGAGTTCATGTGCTTGTGGTGGATGATGAGCCAATGAATCTCATGGTGGCACAGGGTATTTTAAGCGAATACCAGATGGATGTAAAGACCGCAGAGAGTGGACTGGAAGCAATTGAGATGTGTAAAAATATGGATTTTGATCTGCTGTTCTTAGATCATATGATGCCTCAGATGGATGGTGTGGAGACGTTGCACAGGATCCGGAAGCTGATGGAGGAGACGAAGCGGGGTATTACAGTAATTGCATTTACGGCAAACGCAGTCAGCGGTGCAAGAGAGATGTTCTACAGGGAGGGATTCGATGAGTTTGTCTCAAAACCTATCGAAACGCTGGAGCTGGAGCGTGTGCTGCGAAAAGTACTGCCAAAGACACAGCTTGCTTATGTGTCGGCCATTGAACTGAAGCGTCCGGCAACCGGCGATTCCGTGGTGACGGAAACAGTACCGGCGGAAGATATACAGCCAAAAGCAGATGCATGCACGGCTGCGACTGATTGGTTGTGTCAGCTGCGGGAGGCAGGTATCAACACGGCGGCAGGTCTGCAGTATAGCCGGGAGGATGTGGCATTTTACAGACAGATCGTTGAGAAATTCATGGGGGATTACCAGAAGAACCGTGAAAAACTCTCCGGTTTTTACAATGATAGGGATTGGGAAAATTACAGGATCAGCGTACATGCTTTAAAGAGCACGTCAAAAATGATCGGTGCAGATGCATTTTCGGAGATGGCAAAATGCGCAGAGGATGCAGCAAAAAACATGGATATCGGCTATCTGGATGCAAATCATGAGTTACTTTTACATGCATATGAACGGCTGGCAGATCTGCTTGAAGCTGTGCTGACACCGGAACTTTCGTCTGGTAAACAGCAGAATGATCCAGTGGATATAGAGGTTGCGGAAGTATCAGCAGAAGAGTTGTGCGGACAGCTGGAGCAGCTGGCAGCTTGTCTGAAGACGTTTGAGGCTGAGCGCGCAGAGGATATTTTAAGAGCAATGCCACATATGGGATGTAATGGACAGGATCTGTCAGGGATATTGTCAGAGGTTCGGGCCGATATTGATGATTTTGAGATGGATGCAGCCTTGCAGAAGGTACAGAAGCTGATTGCGCAGCTGCGATCACCGATGGAACCGGGTGCGTTGATGGCTGGGATTACTGAGAGAGGCGGTGAGTCGTGATGAAAGAAAGAATCAAACAATTTGTTTTTCGTTTCAATTCGCCATCGCTCCCCCTGCAGGAGCGGCTGTTTCGGATGATTATGACTGCCGGTCTGGTGGGTCTTATGATCGGGATCATCAGTGGTATTTTTAGCGGGGAGGATATTGCAAATACGCTCACATTGTGCGGCGCATTTCTCTTTTTGGCAATTATTACATTTGTATCCATTCGTTTCCATAAAATACAGATGGGTGCAGTCATCACGGGGATGTTAATTCTTTTTATCGTGATGCCGTTTAACTTTTTTACGACCGGAGGTATCTATGGCGGAGCATCACTGTGGTTATTGTTAGGTATTGTATATGTGTGTTTTCTGATCGAAAAAAAGATCAAGATCGTGTTGATTTTGTGCGGTTTTGCGGTGGACGCCGCCTGTTATTATATCGCGTTTTACCATAGCGAATATGTTGTACCCCATACGATGAAAATGGCATATTCAGATTCCTTTGTCAGTATGGTGATCGTGTCGGCTGTCATCTGCAGTATGATTGCTTTTCAGAATGCCATTTTTAAGAGGGAAAATAAGCTGGCACAGGAGCAGAAGAAAGAGATTGAGGAATTAAACCGGATGCAGAACCGCTTTTTCTCCAGCATGAGCCACGAGATCCGAACGCCCATCAATACGATCATTGGCCTTAATGAGATGATTCTGCGGGACAATATATCTGACGAAGTGGCGAATGATGCGGCAAATATTCAGAGTGCCAGCGAGATGCTGCTGGCGCTCATCAACGATATTCTGGATATGTCAAAGATTGAATCCGGAAAGATGGACATTGTGTCTACGACCTATGACCTTGGTGCAATGCTCTCGGATCTGGTTGGGATGATCTGGAGCAGAGCGAAGGATAAAGGACTGGAATTTCATGTGGATGTGGATCAGTCATTGCCGTCCCAGCTGTATGGGGATGAGGTGCGCATCAAGCAGATCCTCATTAATATGTTGAACAATGCGGTAAAATATACATCGGAGGGGTCAGTCACACTGGCAATTCAGCGGGGCAGAACGAACAATGACGGTATGACAGAGGTCATTTTTTCTGTAACCGATACCGGTATGGGCATCAAAAAGGAGAGTATTCCATATCTGTTTCAGGCATTCAAGCGTGTGGATGAGGAGCAGAACCGCTACATTGAGGGAACCGGGCTGGGCTTGTCTATCGTAAAGCAGTTGGTGGATCTTATGGGTGGAGAAATCTCTGTCAATAGCGTTTACCGGAAAGGCTCCACATTTGTTGTAAGCCTTCCACAGAGAGCGGTGACAGATGCGCCGATCGGTGAACTGGATCTGGAGACACGCCATGCGATGAATCGCAGCAGACATTACCGTCAGACCTTTGAAGCTCCAAATGCCCATGTACTCATCGTGGATGACAATGAGACAAATCTGATGGTTGCACAGAAGCTTCTGCGGGATACAAAAGTGCAGATTGATACGGCAACCAGCGGGATGGAATGTCTGGAAAAGACATTTGACAAGCGATACGATGTGATTCTTATGGACCATCTCATGCCGAATATGGATGGTGTGACCTGTCTGCATGAGCTGCGCTCACAAAAAGGAGGGCTCAATCAGGATGTTCCGGTGGTGGCGCTGACTGCGAATGCGGGCAGTGAGAATCAGGAAATGTACCGGAGAGAGGGGTTTGACGGTTATCTGTTAAAACCGGTGACCGGTATGAATCTGGAAATGGAGCTTTTGCGCCATCTTCCAAAAGAGCTGGTGAGTATCACAAGTGAGGGCGCAGCAGTCGGCGTGGTGGAAAATGCTGTTGTAGAACATCGCCGCAGGAGAATGGTTATGATCACGACAGATAGCGTGTGTGACCTGCCGGAGCAAATGCTGAGCAGTAAACAGGTTGCGGTCATGCCTTATCGTGTCTGCACAGCAAACGGTGAATTTTTGGATGGCATAGAGACAGATTCGGACGGGGTACTTGCCTATTTGTGTAACAATGTCGGGGAGATCCATTCCCAGGCACCAAAGGTGGTAGATTACGAGGAATTTTTTGCGGAACAGCTGACGAAAGCACAGTATGTGGTACATATCTCCATGGCCCGGCATGTCAGTGAAGGTTATGCGCATGCGCTGGAGGCTGCGGGAAATTTTGATAATGTTTTTGTGATCGACTCCGGACATCTGTCCAGTGGAATGGGACTGCTTGTCCTGCGGGCAGCACAGTATGCGGCTGCAGAAAAGACACCGGAGGCGATCGTTGCAGCGTTAGAAGAAGATCGATCGAAGATCAGTACGAGCTTTGTTGTGGACAGCACAGAGTATATGGCGCGTGCAGGACGTATCTCGGACAGTGTCCACACAATATGCAAGTCACTCATGCTGCATCCGGTCATTGTGCTGGACCGTAGCAGGATCAAGGTCGGTTCCATCTGGATCGGAACGAGGGTCGGCACATGGAAACGTTATATTTCCGCCGAATTCTGTCACAAGCGTGAGATCGATCAGGCAATGTTGTTTATCACTTATGCAGGCATGAATGAGCAGGAGCTAATGGATATCGAGAAGCAGGTGCGGGAAAAGATAGATTTTGAAACAATTGTTTTTCAGAAAGCTTCTCCCGCTATCCTTACGAACTGCGGACCGGGCAGCTTTGGATTGTTGTATATGAAAAAATAGACAGGATTCCGGAAATCCATGAAGAAAGTGTCATGGCCTTTTTATTGTCAGAGCAATATGAGGTATCGTTCATTGTGTCATCAGAAATGATATGTCATATTTGATGACAAATCGACGAACTTTGTTGAAAACATGTCGAAAACTGTCGTATAATATTTTTAAATTTCGAGAACGATGAATGATCTTTTTTACTGAAGCACCGGGTGACGTTTGCAGCATATCATATAATGAAAGAGACACTCGGTGTGGTGGGTGAAGAATGCGTTTATGTGAGCTGGAGGACAAAGAGGTCATTAACGTGACAGATGGAAGGTCGTTGGGCTGTGTGACGGATCTGGAATTTGACCCAAAATGCGGGCAGATCGAGGCGTTGATCGTGCCCGGCCCGGGGAAATGTTTCGGACTGTTTGGCAGGGAGTTTGAACTGATAATCCCATGGAAGTGTATTTGCCGGATCGGGCCGGATGTGGTGCTGGTGCAGATCGAGGTAGATAAATGCAAGAAGAAGTAGGACGCTTTTGTCATGAGGCGCACATCTTACAACGTGAAATCGCTTTCCCGTTCCAGCCTGGTAATGGGTAAATTCGTACCTTGGAAGAGAAATAGATTTATTGAGATATGATTTGAAATAGGAGGAACTACTATGAAGGCTACAAGGAGAAGAATAGAGAAATTAGGAATTGACGTTTCTATTTTAGGATTTGGCTGCATGCGCTTTCCGACAATTGATGGCAAAATCAATGAACCGTTAGCGGAAAAAATGCTCGATGAAGCATATGCCGCAGGAATCAACTATTTTGACACGGCTTTTCCTTATCATAATGGTGAAAGTGAACCATTTGTTGGAAAAGTAATGAGCAAGTATGACAGGGCTTCCTATTATCTGGCTACAAAGCTTCCGACATGGAATGTAGCAAATATGGATGATGCAAAGCGGATTTTTGAACTTCAAAGGTCGAGGATTGACCAGAACTACATAGATTTTTATCTGATTCATGCTCTGAATAGAGACAGCTGGGAGAAAATGAGGGATCTTGGTGTCGTTGAATATCTGAAGGAACAGAAGGCAGAAGGAAAAATCAAATATCTTGGATTTTCTTTCCATGACAGTTACGAAGTTTTTGAGGAAATTATTAATTATACTGATTGGGATTTTTGCCAGATACAGCTCAATTATATGGATACTGATGAACAAGCAGGAATGAGAGGATATCAGCTTACTGAGAGCAGGAATATTCCCCTTGTGATCATGGAACCAATCAAGGGCGGATTATTGGCAAATCTCCCGGAGGAAGTAACGAAACCATTTACCCGGATTGATCCAACGAAATCACTTGCTTCGTGGGCGCTTCGATGGGTTGCATCCCTTCCGAATGTGAAGGTTGTTCTAAGCGGTATGTCAGATTCTGAACAGGTCTGTGATAATCTGGATACTTTCTGTGATTTTAAGGAGATGAGTGAAGAGGAACATCGCGCAGTAGAAGAGGTTGGCGAGGCACTAAAAAAGCGTGTGAACAATGGATGTACAGGATGTAGATATTGTATGCCTTGTCCGGCAGGGGTAAACATCCCAAGAAACTTTGCAATCTGGAACAGATTTGGAATTTACGAGAATGCAGAGGATGCAAAACGGCAATGGAATCATGAGCTTCCGGAATCAGAAAAAGCAAAGAATTGTATTGAATGTGGAAAATGTGAGGGAGTATGCCCCCAGAAACTGAATATCAGAGAGGATCTGAAATGCTTACAGAAGAAAATGGACAGTCTGTTGTAATTCGTTGCATTGTGAGAAGTTAAAAACTCAAAGGGAGCGATAGAGCTCCATTTATTGTGTTGGAGGATCTAACGCTGGGTTATTCTTATTCTTTGCACCGGAAACGTATGATGCAGTAGTTCAGAGTATAAAGCAGCTGGTGGATAGTGGAATTTGGAATTAGAAAAATGGTGGTTGAATGGCTTCATGGAATGGGTGAACCTCGGGAAAGCGATATATGGATTTGTGCGAGGGTCATATGTTGTCTGCATTTATTACATGGAAGACAAGTGCGACTGCTGTGAGAATGGAGAAAATGTTATGAAAAAAATCGTGGTGACAATACTTGCATTTGTATGTATTATTATTATGGGAATTTTTTTGATACGTATAAACAAGCAGGAAACAGATGTTACGAAAACAAAAACAAAGGTCGGATTTATATTAAATGGAAAGGTTGATGATCACAGCTGGGGAGAGTCCCATTATAAGGGAATGGAGATCAGTGCAAGGGAACTGAATCTGGACGTGGTATATAAGGAGGATGTTCCGGAGGATGAACGATGTGTGGAAGTGATAGAAGAATTGATCGCCTACGGCTGCAAGATCATTATCTGTGATTCTTTTGGTTATGGAGAATGGGAATTAGCGTGTGCAGAAGCGCATCCGGACATTTATTTCTTCCATGCGACCGGCGTAGAAGAAAGGGATAATCTGTCCACTTATTTTGGGCGTATCTATCAGATGCGCTATTTGAGCGGAATCGTGGCAGGACTGCAGACAGAAACCAATGAGATCGGATATGTGGCAGCATTCCCGATCGCAGAGGTGAACCGGGGGATCAATGCGTTTACATTGGGGGTTCGTCTGGTAAATCCAAATGCAAACGTCTATGTATCGTGGAGTAATTCCTGGACGGGAGAGGAGGAGAATGCTGTAGCGACCAGAGAATTGCTGGCGGCGCATTCGATCGATGTCCTTGCGATGCATACAGATGCAATGGCACCTCTGGAAATTGCTGATGAAAATAAAATCTGGACGATTGGCTATAATGTGGACAATAGTGACAGGTTTCCTGATACCTTTTTGACAGCTCCGGTCTGGAATTGGGAGAAGTTTTATGAGCCGAGAATATTAGAGTGCCTGCAGGGAAAGTTTCAGGGAATCCATTATTGGGAAGGTGTTGAAACCGGTATTGTGGATCTGGCTGATTTTACAGAGAATGTAAAACCGGGAATTGCAGAAAAAGTGGAAGACGAGCGAGCGCGTCTGATGAGCGGAACCTTTGATGTATTTTACGGTCCTATTACAGATCATGAGGGCAAAGTAAGGGTGAAAGACGGACAAAGTATGACAGATGATCACATACTAAATGATTTTTTTTGGTATGTTGAGGGGGTAGTTGTTGATGAAACTGAATAGACAAAAACGATTGGCATTATTGGTGATGCTTGTCCTATTGATCATAGGATTGACCGCTGTATTGCTGTTTACGGGAAAAACCTTTTCAAAAAAAGAAAAGATCGGATTTATCATGACAGGAAGCATTGGAGAAGAAGGCTGGAACGGGATGCATTATGAAGGTGTATCAGTAGCTTGTAATAATCTGGATGTGGATCTATTGGTAAAGGAAAAAATAAAGGAATTTCAGGGGGAATGCGGTCCTGCGATCGAAGAACTTGTGAATCGGGGATGTAAGATGGTCATCCTGTCAAGCTATGGGTACGCAGAGGAAGTGAAGGATATCATAGAAAAGTATCCGGAGGTTTCCTTTTATATCAATTCTTTTGATTATCACGCGGAGAATGTAACCTCATATTTTTCCAGAATGTATCAGGCGCGTTACCTGGCAGGAATTGTAGCAGGAATGAAGACAGAGAATGATAAGATTGGCTACGTGGCAGCTATGCCTACGAGCGAGGTCAACCGGGGGATCAGTGCATTTACATTGGGGGTAAGACGAGTCAATCCTGATGCAGTCGTAACTGTGGCATGGAGCAATGCGTGGGATGATGAGGAGAAAGAACGAAGACAGGCAGATCATCTCATTGAAGATGTCGGAGTAGATGTCATCACCTATCATCAGAATCAGGCTTATGTGATAGAAGAGGCAGAAAAGCTGGGTGTCTATTCAATCGGCTATCATCGAATGCTGGAGAACTGCTCAGAGAAATACCTGACAGCGGTTGTGGGAGACTGGCAGCTGACTTATGAGGCGATTATCAGACAGTATTTACGGGGAAATTCAGCGGAATATAAGATCTATTGGGTAGGAATTGATGAAAATGCGGTGAAACTGGCTGACTTTTCTACTGCTGTTTCAGAAGATATAAAAACAGAAGTGAGCAAAGCAACGAATGAGATCTTAGCCGGACATGACGTCTTCTCAGGTGTGATCTATGACAATGAAGGAAATCTTCGCTGCAAAGAAAACCAGGCGATTCGCGATGAAGTATTATTGGAGCAGTTTGACTGGTATGTAGAGGGTGTAGAATTTTATGAAAAATAAATGGAACAATGGAAAACACAGGATAACGCTCGTACTGATCGTTGCCACCCTGATTATGATCGGTGTTGGTGTTTTGATGAATTTCCGGTTGAAAAGCCTGCTGCAGATTTATACGGAAAAACAGATCACAGAGCAGGCACGAACACTGGCAGCACTTTCTGCGGAACAATTTGAATTGGAGATACATGATCTGGAAAGTATTGCCCAAAGGGTTACATCAGATACAGAGGAGATGAAGGCACTTTTAGATATATGCATTAGGGACAATGAGAATGTGACGATGGGAATTCTTTGTCTGGATGGGACCGCTTTCATGGGAAGAACTTTGAATTTTTCGGATTTTCCGGGCATCCAGAAAGCATTTCGCGGTCATTCTGCGGTTTGTTATAAAATGGGACAGGGAATACTGTTTACAGCACCTGTATATGATGAAGAAAATGTGGAATATGTTTTATATAAGCTGTATGATGAGAATGTGTTGCTTGGTAAGTTCGGTATCACCTGTTATAATGGTCAAGGGAATGTATTGATCATGGATCAGGGAGGACAGATAGTCATTCCTTTTTCTGATCCAGAACTTTCTGCGACAGAGTTTCTGGATCGGGATGTTGTACAAGAAGGGCTGTTGGATCTGTCAGAAAAAATGAATGTTGATACAGCGGCAGCCACTTATTACAAAGATTATGAAGGCGGACATTTTCTGTTTGTATCAGAGGTAGATCAGCTGGGTTTGTATTTGACGGGTACGGTACCGAAGGAGATTGCAGCCGATGGAATCAGTACAATTATAGCACTGGTACTATGGGTATTTGGGTTATTGATCCTGATGTTTGCAGTCGGTATGGTATATCTGCTCAGCGCAGAGGAAAAAGTACGGGAAAGTGATGAGCTGAGAGCAGCGAAAACACTGGCAGAACAGGCGAATCATGCCAAGAGTGATTTTCTTGCAAACATGTCTCACGAGATCCGCACGCCCATTAATGCGATCATGGGTATGAATGAAATGGTATTGCGGGAAAGTACAGATGAGAATATCAGAGAGTATGCGGCAAATATTGACAGTGCCAGCAGAACTTTGTTATCACTGATCAATGATATCCTGGACTTTTCAAAGATCGAGGCAGGTAAGATGGAAATTATTCCGGCACCCTATGACACTGCAGTTTTTTTCAATGATGTGGTTAATATGATCAGTGTCAAAGCAAATCAGAAACAGCTTGATTTTTTGGTGGAGATCGATCAGCAGCTGCCGTCTGTTCTTCATGGTGATGAAGTTCGTAACCGCCAGATCATTGTGAATATCTTAAATAATGCTGTGAAGTATACCAAACAGGGAATGGTGAAGTTGCTTGTTGCAGGGATCAGAGAAGGGCAAGTGTTTACTCTGAAAATGCAGGTGGAGGACACTGGAATCGGTATCAAAAAAGAAGATATCGATAAGTTGTTTGGAGGCTTTCAGCGATTGGATCTGGAACAAAACCGCAGTATTGAAGGGACAGGACTTGGACTGGCCATCACCCGTAATTTAATAGATCGAATGAATGGTCGTATTGAGGTTTCCAGTGAATATGGAAAAGGTTCTGTTTTTACCGTATATCTCACGCAAGAGGTGATCGATGACAGTCCGATGGGAGATTTCAGACAAAAATTTGAAGCCGCTGCAAAACAGGAGAAGAAATACAGGGAAAGTTTTGTAGCTCCGGATGCAAAGGTGCTGGTGGTCGATGATAATGATATGAATCTGGCAGTTGTGAAAGCGCTTTTGAGAAAGACAAACCTTCAGGTCACAACGTGCATGAGTGGTATGGAGTGTCTGGAATTGGTAAAAAATGAGTATTTCGATGTGATCCTGCTTGATCACATGATGCCGGGAATGGACGGTATACAGACGCTTGCGGGAATCAAGCAATCTGAGAATCCATGTACGTCTGTACCTGTGATAGCATTGACTGCCAATGCTATCGTAGGTGCAAAGGAAGAATACATAAATGCCGGTTTTTCAGACTATTTATCCAAGCCGATCGAGGGAACGAAACTTGAAAAGATGCTGCTGAAATATTTGCCAGAGGATAAGGTAAGACGATCACAGCAAAGCGATGGAAATACAGGTGATGATACTCAGGTAGAAGCTAATCAAGGAACCCGGAACGAAGCAGAGATAAAAGTTAAGGCAGAAATTAAGACAGAAGCACCGGAAACGCAGCCATATATCAATCAGGAAATGGGATTGCGTTATTGTATGGATAGCATGGAGTTCTATAAAGAAATGATTGCATTATTCTGTGATGGCTATGAGAATCGTGTTGCGGAGTTGACGCAAGCACTAAAATCGGAAGACTGGGAAACTTATACGGTCACTGTGCATGCCTTGAAATCCACTTCTTTGAATATTGGCGGAGAACTGCTATCGAAAGCTGCCAAGGAACTGGAAGCTGCGGGAAAAGCACTTCGGGCTTCAGAACAGGTGGATGAGAGCAAGACATTTATTAAGGAACATCATAATAGTACGATGCAGATATATGGTGCTATGGTTGAGGAGGCAAGGACGATTCTTAAGGAATAAAGGGTATAACGTGCTGATCGGGTAAAGACAAAAAAGTAAATAACAAATGTTGAGTTTTTTTGATTTATGTGGTAGCATTTAAACATTGTGATTTATATAAAAAGAAATTGGATAGTTATTCAAAGGAGGATATATGAAGCTCGGCATTGTGGGACTTCCCAACGTAGGAAAAAGTACATTATTTAATTCACTGACAAAGGCAGGAGCGCTTGCTGCAAATTATCCATTTGCAACAATTGATCCAAATGTAGGTATTGTTGCAGTACCGGATGAGCGTATCGAAAAACTGGGAAAGCTTTACAATACAAAGAAGGTTACACCGGCAACTATCGAATTTGTTGATATTGCAGGACTCGTCAAGGGCGCCAGCAAGGGTGAGGGACTGGGAAACCAGTTTCTCGCGAATATCCGTGAGGTAGATGCGATCGTGCATGTAGTACGTTGTTTTGAGGATGCAAATATTGTTCATGTAGATGGCAACATTGATCCGGCTCGCGATATAGAGACCATTAATCTGGAGCTGATCTTCTCTGATCTGGAGATTTTAGAGCGCAGGATCGCAAAGGTGGCAAAACAGGCGCGCATGGACAAAACTCTTGCAAAGGAAATGGAACTTTTGGAGGCAGTGAAGGCGCATCTGGAGAGCAATCAGATGGCGCGTACTTTCGAGGTGCCGGATGATGAGGACAAGCAGGCATGGTTTGCATCCTATAACCTGTTGACTGCAAAACCGACGATCTATGCAGCTAATGTTGATGAAAATGATTTGGCAGATGACGGCGCATCCAATCCACATGTTGCAAGAGTGCGAGAGATGGCAAAGGCAGAAAATGCCGAAGTATTTGTGATCTGCGCACAGATCGAGCAGGAGTTGGCAGAGCTCTCTGATGAGGAGAAAGAGGAGTTCCTTGCAGATCTCGGTGTGACCTCCAGCGGTCTGGACAAGCTTGTGGCAGCAAGCTACAGTCTGCTGGGACTGATCAGCTTCCTGACGGCGGGCGAGGACGAGTGTCGTGCATGGACGATCAAAAAGGGTACAAAGGCGCCCCAGGCAGCCGGAAAGATCCATACGGATTTTGAGCGCGGCTTTATCAAGGCAGAGGTGGTCAACTATCAGGATCTTCTGGACAATGGAAGCCTTGCAGCGGCAAGAGAAAAGGGAATCGTCGGCATGGAAGGCAAGGAGTATGTGGTGAAGGACGGTGATGTGATCCTGTTCCGCTTCAATGTCTGATCTCTTTTGTTTTATTTGAAAGATGAAAATTTCCCGGGGCGGGGTCTGAAATGTAACGATTATAAGGAATATTGCGCGGAATACCTGGCAAAAAGAATTGACATTTTTTACCATAATTTCTATAATTAGCTTAAGAATACCTGTCAGGGAGGAAAGCTATGAAGTGTCCGTATTGCAGCAGTGATAATACAAGGGTAATTGATTCCAGACCTGCGGATGACAATAATTCGATCCGTAGGCGTCGTCTGTGTGATGAGTGTGGCAAGCGTTTTACGACCTATGAGAAGGTGGAGACGATTCCTCTCATCATTGTAAAAAAGGATAATAACCGTGAACCTTACGACCGTTCCAAGATCGAGGGTGGTGTGCTTCGCGCCTGTCACAAGCTGCCGATCTCCGTGTCTGAGATGAATCGTCTGATCGATGATGTGGAGACGGAGATCTTCAATCGTGAGGAAAAGGAAATTCCCAGTATCGTGATCGGTGAGCTGATCATGGACAAGCTCAAGGATCTGAATGCGGTTGCTTACGTGCGTTTTGCATCTGTATATCGTGAATTTAAGGATGTTGAGACATTTATGAATGAGCTGAAAAAAATGTTGGTATAATTTGCATATGATTGATTTACATGATCACAGATGAATCGGAAATAGAAAGTCTTCGGTGAATAACCGGAGACTTTTTTTCGCATAATAGAGGGTGCGACAAGAGTTAGTAATATGTAAAAAGTGAGGTAAAATGCAATGATCTTAACAGAAAAAGAAAAAACAGCCATTCAGGATCTGCAGACACAGGAAAAGGGTCTGGTGGAGAAATACCACCGCAGCCACAGCGAAGCAAAGGATCCCGTGTTGCAGGATCTGCTCAGCGATCTTGAGCAGAAGCAGCAGAAGCACTATGACACACTGGGCGAAGTATTAAAGGGAAGTATTCCCAGCTGTGATTGTAACTGCAAGGCAGGTGCAGACTATCAGCCTAAAGCCACCTACACCGGCATGTCAGAGACTGAGGACAAGAAAAACGACTGCTTTCTGGCAACTGACTGCATCAGCGCTGAGAAGCTGGCATCCAGCGAGTACAACACAAATGTGTTTAACTTCAGTGAGCCCGCTGTCAGAAAGTTGCTTGCAGACATCCAGGTAGAGGAGCAGAACTATGCGGAGATGCTTTATAAGTACAAGACAGTGAACTCCATGAAATAAACAAGTGACGGAGCGCTGGTAGCAAAGAAGACAGGTGGTGAGCTTACTAAAAGTAAATTCGTCACCTGTTTTTTTGTGTTGTTGAAGGCAGAAGGTTACTTTTCACACAGTAGCCAGCATTTACTGCGGGCTACGTGGCAAAAACGTACATAAGTCATGAATTTGGCGATTTTGCATGCGAAGCGTCGCCAAATTCGTTGCAATTCACAGGTCAGCTGGCTGACGTGTGAATTGTAACGGCAGAAAAGCCGCAAATGACTCTTTTTATCTTGCGAAATATGCGATTTGTGGTATGATAAAATAGACAAAAAAAGAGAATCGGCATCAGGACTTTTGTCACCTGTGGTGACGTCTCATGCCAAACGCAGGAGGAATGGGAGATGCTGGAGCCCTTTTATCCAAAGGAATATAAAAATTCTACCTACGAAATTGATTTTGAGAGCTGGCGAAAAAAGGGCTATCGGGGCATTATTTTCGACGTGGATAATACACTGGTTCCCCACGGAGCACCGGCGGATGACCGCGCAAAGGCGCTGTTTGAGCATCTGCATGCGCTTGGTTTTTCAAGTATTCTTTTGTCAAACAATAAGGAACCTCGCGTAAAGAGCTTTTGTGAGGCTGTGACAGGCGCTGATTATATCTATAAGGCGGGAAAACCAAAGCGGGCAGGATATGAACGGGCAATGAGGCGCATGGGTACAGATGTACATACGACTCTTTTTATCGGTGATCAGATCTTTACGGACGTGTGGGGCGCAAACCGCGCCGGGATCTATACGATCCTTGTAAAGCCGATTCACCCGAAGGAAGAGATACAGATTGTTCTTAAGCGATACCTTGAGCGTATCGTTTTACATTTTTATTTCAAAAAGGAGCGAAAAAAGTCATGAAAATTGCAATTGGAAACGATCATGCAGCAGGAGAATTAAAGCCTGTGATCATTGATCTGATCAAAGAACTGGGAAATGAGATTATTGATGTAGGCGTGGCTGCAGGAGAGGCAGTGGATTATCCGATTCCTGGTGAAAAGGTGGGAAGACTGGTGGCGTCAGGCGAGGCAGACTTGGGTGTGCTCATCTGCGGAACCGGCGTAGGGATCTCATTGGCTGCAAATAAGGTCAAGGGAATCCGTGCAGCAGCTGTTTCAGATACGGCAACCGCGCGTCTGATCCGTGAGCATAATAACGCCAATGTCATTGCGATCGGAGCCAGAATCGTTGGCTCTGAGTTGGCAAAGGATATCATCAAAACATTCCTCACCACGGATTTCTCTGGAGAGGAACGTCACCAGCGCCGGATCGACCTGATCTCTGATGTTGAGGAGAGGTTTGGAAAATAATAATTACCAAATTCATGGCTCATGTACGTTTTTGGCGCGTAGCCCGCAGTAAATGCTGGCTACTGTGTGAAAAGTAACCCCAATCGTTACTTTCTATGCCTTGTAAGTAAAAAAAACTTGAAAAAACGTGTCGGATATAGTATCATGACTACTATATGGTGCGCAAAAGTTGATTTGCCGCCGTTTGACAGATATTGAACAGACATTGAAGGAGGATCATTCAAATGATTTCAGCAGGAGATTTCCGCAATGGTGTGACCATTGAGTTAGAGGGAAACATTTATCAGATTATTGAGTTTCAGCATGTAAAGCCCGGTAAGGGAGCTGCATTCGTTCGTACCAAGTTAAAGAATATTAAGAGTGGTGGTGTTGTTGAGAAGACCTTCCGTCCGACAGAGAAGTGCCCGACTGCACGTATCGACCGCAAGGACATGCAGTATCTGTACGCAGATGGCGATTTATTCTACTTCATGGACGTAGAGACCTATGACCAGATCGCTCTCGATTCTGCATCCATCGGCGATGCATTAAAGTTCGTAAAAGAGAACGAGATGGTTAAGATGTGCTCACACAACGGCAGCGTATTTGCTGTAGAGCCTCCGCTGTTCGTAGAGCTGGAGATCACTGAGACCGAGCCCGGCTTCAAGGGTGATACCGCTACCGGTGCTACCAAGCCTGCAACTGTTGAGACCGGAGCTACTGTATCTGTACCGTTATTCGTAAACCAGGGTGACGTGATCAAGATCGACACACGTACCGGAGAGTATCTTTCAAGAGTATAAGTAAGAATTGGATAAAAATGTAAAGGGATGCCGGAAAATGTTGATTTTCCGGCATTTCATTTTGTGTAAAATACACAAGAAAGTGATACAAAACAGCCTTCTGATAACAAAATGCGAAAACACGATTGGTATACATCGCTCTGAACGATAAAAAATGAAAGTTAAGAATGACTAATTAAAGTCAAGGGATATTTATAACAACTTAGAACAAGTTGTTATGCAAAAAAATACTTGAATTGTATTGAAAATAACAGATGATTCATTTACAATAAACAGTATCGTAGTTATGTAATATAACAAATGGGTTTAAGAGAAAAAGAGTATACGGCAGTATGTCTGGAAGGAAGATGAAGCTATGATTCTGACTGATAAAAGTATTCGAAAGTTTGCAAAAGAGAAATCAATGATTGTGCCTTTTGTTGAAAAAAATCTGCAGAGTGAATCATATGATGTTACGATTGGAAGAGAAATAATTATTATGAAGAAAGAGATTCGTTGTCTTGATATATCAGATCAGTCGATGATCGATGATATTTATGAGAAAGTGGACATCGAGAAAGAGGGATTCGTAATATCACCGAAACAGTATGTTCTGGTTTCACTTGGAGAAACAATTCGTATGCCAAGCGATATCACTGCTCATCTGCGTGCAAAAACAACTTATACTCGTTTGGGTCTGATTGTCAGCGATCAACATTGTAATTCAACATATTCCGGACATTTACGAATCGGGTTATTTAATGCAACTGATTATCCGGTTAGAATTCATGCTGGCTATCCAATAGCTCAAATCGTATTTGAAGAGTTGGATGGCATTCCATCTGATGAAAAGTTATATAGAAATAAGAAAAATGCTCACTATCAAAATGAAAATGGAGAGTTTAGAGGAGCCAAATTTGATGACAAATTGTTGAATGATATATGGGATAAGATTTTAGAATGAGCGAATTAGATAAATTATTAGATGCTGTAATGAAGCAAAAAGAGGAATTGATTAATGAACAGGTTACCGATGCAGATAAAAATGAAATGATTATTGCATTGAGAGAAAAAAAGAAAATTGAAATTGTAAATGAAATTAAGCAGGAATATAAGCAACAACTGAAAGAAGAAGTAGATCTTGAGGCTGAACAAAAATTACATCAACAAAAAATTGATGATTTAAAAAGTCTAATGTGGAGCGGTTTTTTTCTTGCTTTTTTAGTTGGTATGGCGGTAAATCAGGTGACAGAATTTATTGGATTTTATAAAGGTACGGTACAAATGAATTCTGTACGAAGCACGGTCATTCTGTCACTCGTTTTTGTTGCAATTTGTATTGTGGCATACTTATTAAGTTTCTTAAATAATGCATTGTCAATAATAAAAAAATGGAAGGAACGTAATATTTAAGGAATAGCTAAAATGAGAAATATTATTGTTGGAAAAAAATATAGACATTTTAAGGGAAACTATTATAAAGTGCTGAATATAGCCACTCATTCTGAAACCGGAGAATTATTTGTGGTTTACAAAGCTTTATATGGAGAACAAAATGTTTATATTAGACCGTTGGAAATGTTTGCATCAGAGGTGGATCATAGTAAATATCCAGATGTAAAACAGAAATACAGATTTGAAGAAGTAGAATATGACAAGGACTAGCATCATGCTAGTCCTATTTTTTAGTACATTGGTTAAACATTTGTCGGCAGATTCTCCCGTATCAGGATCGAGTGCTCCACGTACTGTAATTCATTCTCCGACAGGATTCCGGAGGTCAGATACTCAAATAAAATGTCAAGGGAACGGTAGCCCTGCTTGTAGGGCTGTTGGCTGATGGTAGCCAGCACCGTTCCTTTTTTGATGAGCTCCAGTGTGGTGGGAACTTCATCAAAGGTGATGATGCGGGGGTGCAGACCGGATTCTGTGACAGCCTTGCAGCCGCCGTAGATGCCGGCAGCAGTGAAAAAAAGTGCATCGGTTTCGGGGTGGTCGGCAAGCAGCTGCCTGGTTGCTGTATAGCTCTCAATCTCGTCATCGTGATTTTCTACAATTCCGTTAACGTGAATGTTCGGATAGGACTCAGCCAGTGTGCGCTCCAGCCCGCGGATGCGCTCTGTGTGACATAGCACGCTGCTGGAACCGGTGATAATGCCCAGTGAAATATCACCGGAGGTGGACAATGCAAACAGTCCGGCGGCAATGCAGCCTCCCCGAAAATAATCGCTGCCAACGTAGGCCATGCGATTGGATCCCTCGATATCTGTGTTGATAGTAACGACGGGAATATCGGATGCTACGAGCTCGTTGATGCGCTCGCAGATGGCGCTGTCATTGTACGGTGCAAGCACGAGACCATTCATGCCTTCTTCTACCAGCTCGTCAATGGCCCTGAGCTGTGCGTGCACATTGAAATCCACGCGCCGGATGATCGTCGTGATCCCGTAGCTTTGCAGCTCATCGGATTTGGCACGTACACCGCGCATGACTTCATCAAAAAACGGGTTGCTTCGCCCGAACACAATGACTCCGATCTTATATTTTTTCTTCTGCGCAGCAAGGGCTGTTCCCGCACGGTTGGGCTGATAATTTAACGCCTGAACGATACTCATGACCTTCTCGGCAGTTTTGGGGTTTACCGACCCTCTGTGATTCAACACCCGGTCTACCGTACCGCGGGAGACACCTGCCAGATCAGCGATTTCTTTTAATGTTGTCATAATTCTTTCTCCGGTAACTTTGTTTAGTATATATGAAATGTGATATTATAAGGAACTTGTGTAGCTTTTGAACAGTATTGTACAAGTAATCAAATTTTACCATGTGCCTCACTGGAAAGTCAATAAACGTGCACGAGTAACATTTGAAACAATCACCAAAAAACAGTTCGATTTATTGTCACTTTTTCACAAAAATGAGTTTGGAATGAAAAATATAGTGTAAATGTATTGCAAAAATCGGTGGTTGTCGTGTAGAATATAAATAACAAAAGCGTGCACGTGCACGCAACGTGCGAAAAACGAAATCATGAATCGTAGAAATGGTAAAGAGAGCACGGATGAAAACGTAGAACGATAGCAATACACACATAGCAGGAGGATCACGTATGCTTTATATCGGAGTAGATCTTGGCACGTCAGCGGTAAAGCTGCTGTTGATGGATGCATCAGGAGAGATCAAAAAAATCGTATCAAAAGAATATCCCCTTTATTTTCCGCATCCGGGCTGGTCTGAGCAGAAGCCAGAGGACTGGTTTGCACAGACCATGGAGGGCTTGAAGGAGCTGTTGGCAGAGTGCGACAAGAGTCAGGTGGCCGGAATCAGCTTTGGCGGACAGATGCACGGACTGGTTGTGCTGGATGAGAAGGACGAAGTTATTCGCCCGGCAATTTTATGGAACGATGGACGGACAACGGAAGAGTGCGATTATTTGAACAATGTGATTGGTAAGGAAAAATTATCAGAGTACACGGCAAATATTTCCTTTACCGGATTTACGGCACCAAAGATCTTGTGGATGAAAAATAAGGAGCCGGAGAATTTTGCAAGGATCAAAAAGATCATGCTTCCGAAGGACTACATTGCATACAAGCTTACCGGCGTACACTGCACAGATGTATCAGATGCTTCCGGAATGCTTGTATTTGATGTAAAGAACCGTTGCTGGTCAAAGGAGATGCTGGAGATCTGCGGGATCAATGAGAGCCAGATGGCAAAGATTTACGAGTCTTATGAGAGCGTTGGCTGTGTGCTTCCTGAGATTGCGGCAGAGCTGGGTATCCCGGAGACAACAAAGGTGGCAGCCGGAGCCGGAGACAACGCGGCAGCGGCAGTCGGCACCGGAACTGTCGGTGACGGGCAGTGTAATATTTCCCTGGGAACGAGTGGAACCGTATTTATTTCTTCAGAGAAATTCGGCGTAGATAAAAATAATGCACTTCACGCATTTGCACATGCGGATGGAAATTATCATCTGATGGGCTGTATGTTGAGTGCGGCCAGCTGCAATAAGTGGTGGATGGACGAGATCATCGGAACAACGGACTATGCAGCAGAGCAAAAGCAGATCGAGAAGCTTGGAGAGAATCACGTGTATTTCCTTCCGTATCTGATGGGAGAGCGCTCTCCGCACAATGATCCCAATGCCCGGGCAACATTTATCGGTATGACGATGGATACGACCCGCGCGGATATGACACAGGCAGTGCTGGAGGGTGTTGCATTCGCACTGCGTGATTCCCTTGAGGTGGCGCGGTCACTGGGTATTTCCATCGAGCGCACAAAGATCTGTGGTGGCGGGGCAAAGAGCCCGCTCTGGAAGAAGATCATCGCAAACGTGCTGAATATCAAGGTGGATGTACTTGCCAACGAGGAAGGACCGTCCATGGGTGGAGCGATGCTGGCGGCAGTTGCCTGCGGTGAATATGCAAATGTTGAGGAAGCAGCAGCGAAGATCGTAAAGGTCGTGGATACGGTAGAGCCTGACGCAGAGCTGGCTGCAAAATATGAGGCGCGCTATCAGCAGTTCAAGCAGATCTATCCGGCAGTTAAGCCGATTTTTCCGCTGATCCAGTAGTTTTGTAAAAGCTGGTAACAGGGCATTCTGGTGATGGATGTGCCTTGTGCCAAAAAAGGAGGATAAAACAGATGAATATCCAAAAAGTAACGGACGCATCTTTTAGCAAATATGGTAAAATAGTAAAAAATATAGATTTTTCAGGTCTGGTGCAGGCGCTGAACGAGAAAACACCGAACCCGGAGGATGTGGTATATGAGCCTTCGGTAGAAGCATTGGAAGCGCTTCCGGTATTTGACGAGCTGCAGACAAAGACTTATGGAGAGCTGCCGATCCAGATCGGCTACTGCAACGGTAAAAACCATCTGCTCAATGCGCTGGAATATCACCGCTCATCAGAGATCAATGTGGGAGGAACCGATGCGATCCTGTTAGTGGGCTTACAGAGCGATATCACACCGGATTTTACATATGATACTTCGCTGGTAGAGGCATTTTTCCTGCCGAAGGGAACTGCTGTTGAGCTGTATGCAACAACCCTTCACTATGCACCCTGCAGCGTGGACGGCGCTGGTTTTCAGGTGGCGATCGTGCTGCCTAAGGGCACGAATCTTCCGCTGGATGAGAAGCATGAGGGCTGGGAGGATGCACTGATTACCGCAAAGAATAAATGGCTTATCGGACATGCCGAGGGCGGATTGCCGGAAGGTTCACATATTGGCCTGATCGGAGAAAATATCTCAGTATAGAAATAAAGAGAAGTCATGCAGTTCCCGCGACTTCGTATGGAGGCGCGTCGTGGGAAGAAGATGATTTAAAGTAAGAATCATAAGAGAAGGCATGATGTGCCCCTGGTTTTGTACAAAAGTGCGTTGTGGGGGCGCATGCCTCTCGTAAAAATAGAAAAATAACTAGGAGGACGAAAAAAATGAACAACATTCCCAAAGCAAAAGTAGGTATTGTAGCAGTCAGCCGTGACTGCTTCCCAGAGTCATTATCTGTGAACCGTAGAAAGGCACTTATCGCAGCATACGAAGGAAAGTATGGCAAGGACGACATTTATGAGTGCCCGATCTGTATCGTAGAGAGCGAGATTCATATGGTGCAGGCATTAGAGGATATCAAGGCAGCAGGCTGTAACGCGCTGTGTGTATACCTTGGAAACTTCGGCCCTGAGATCTCTGAGACATTACTTGCAAAGCATTTTGACGGACCGAAAATGTTCGTGGCAGCAGCTGAGGAAACCCAGAATGATCTGTGTCAGGGACGCGGTGATGCATACTGTGGTATGTTAAACGCAAGCTATAACTTAAAGCTGCGCAATGTAGGTGCATATATCCCTGAATATCCGGTTGGCGATGCAGATGATATTGCTGATATGATCCATGATTTCCTGCCCATCGCAAGAGCGATCATCGGACTGTCAGACTTAAAGATCATCTCTTTTGGACCCAGACCGTTAAACTTCCTTGCATGTAACGCACCCATCAAGCAGCTGTATAATCTTGGTGTAGAGATCGAGGAAAACTCTGAGCTGGATCTGTTTGAGGCATTCAACAAGCATGCAAATGATCCCAGAATCCCTGAGGTTGTTGCAGATATGGCAAAGGAGCTTGGCGATGGAAACAAGAAGCCTGAGATTCTTGAGAAGCTTGCTCAGTACGAGCTGACCTTACTTGACTGGGTAGACGAGCACAAGGGCTATCGCAAATATGTTGCGATCGCAGGAAAGTGCTGGCCTGCATTCCAGACACAGTTTGGCTTTGTTCCCTGCTATGTGAACAGCCGTCTGACTGGAAGAGGTATTCCGGTATCCTGTGAGGTAGATATCTACGGCTGCTTAAGCGAGTTTATCGGAACCTGCATCAGCGAGGATGCTGTTACCTTGCTTGACATCAACAACTCTGTTCCGAAGGATATGTACAAAGAGTCTATCGAGGGCAAGTTCGATTACAAACACACCGATACATTCATGGGCTTCCATTGTGGAAACACCTGCTCCAGCAAGCTGGCAAGCTGCGAGATGAAGTATCAGATGATCATGGCAAGAAGCCTTCCGATCGAGGTGACCAACGGAACCTTAGAGGGAGATATCGCACCTGGAGATATCACATTCTATCGTCTGCAATCTACTGCTGACTGCAAGCTGCGTGCGTATGTGGCACAGGGCGAGGTACTTCCGGTGGCAACGAGATCTTTCGGTTCCATCGGTGTATTTGCCATCAAGGAGATGGGACGCTTTTATCGCCATGTGCTGATCGAAAAGAACTATCCTCATCACGGAGCGGTTGCTTTCGGACATTACGGAAAGGCATTGTTTGAGGTATTTAAGTACATCGGAGTGCCGGTGGAGGATCTCAACTACAATCAGCCTGCATCACTTCCTTATCCGACTGAGAATCCGTTCGCATAAGTCGATATTATGTTAAAATCTTTCGGCAGAGTGTATAGATGCCGGAAAGATGCTTAAAAGGTGCACCGGTTTACCGGTGTGCCTTTTTGCATAGATAGTAGGAAAAATTGTGAAAAATGTCAATTTATTGTTTGATTATGGTGCAAAATATGATATGATTACTATATCTAAGGACTTATTACACTAATTTAGGGGGTAATCAAATGAATATCCGTGATTTTGTTGATTTAAAACAACTGGAAGAGATTTTGAATGCATGGTCTAAGGCGACCGGCATGGCGACCATCGCATTGGACGACAAGGGCGAATATATTAGCGGTGAGATTGGATTTACCGACTTTTGTATGAAATATACCAGAGGAAGTGAAGAAGGTGCAAAGCGTTGCCTGAAATGCGATCAGGAGGGCAGAGATGTATACTATTGTCATGCAGGCCTGATGGATTTCAGCAAAGATATTGTGGTTGATGGAAATTATTTAGGAAAGATCATTGGTGGTCAGATCCTGCCGCAGGAGCCGGATGAGGAAAAATTCCGCGAGATCGCGCAGGAGCTTGGTATCAATCCGGATGATTATGTGGAGGCATTGTCAAAGATCCGCGTCAGCTCAGAGGAATCTATCCGTGCAGGTGCAGATCTGCTCGGTATTGTTGTGAACCAGATGGTTGCTGCTGCGTATTACAAGAGCAAGGATGTATATGCAAATGATAAGGCTTCCGAGACTTTTGAGCATGTCGTTTCCTATATCCATAATATCAATGCCTATACGAAGAATCTGGACAAGCTGGAGAAGAATCAGAAGATTCTGGCACTCAATGCGTCCATTGAGTCTGCACGTGCCGGTGAGGCAGGTAAGGGATTTGCGATCGTTGCAAATAAGGTAGGCTCTCTCGCAGCAGATTTTGGTGCCTGCAATCATCAGATCAAGGATGAGCTGGAACATTTGACGGAGGCAGTCGGAGAGATTACCGCACAGAAAAAATAATGAGGGATTTTAACTGGAAAAATCCTGCCATGTTGCTTTTGGCTGCGTTTATATGGGGCAGTGCTTTTGTGGCTCAGAGTGTTGGCATGGATTATGTGGAGCCGTTTACGTTTAACTGTGTGAGAAGCATTGTCGGTGGCTTGGTGCTGATCCCTTGTATTTATCTGCTTGGAAAATTAAAATCACCCGAAGAGCGGACGCGGGCTGCACAGATGGATCGAAAGACACTTTTGGCTGGCGGTGTCAGCTGTGGAGTGATCTTGTGTCTGGCATCCAATGCCCAGCAGATTGGAATACAGTATACGTCTGTGGGAAAGGCTGGATTTATCACTGCACTTTATATCGTGATCGTGCCAATTCTCGGCATTTTTTTAAAACGTCGTTGTGGATGGAAGGTATGGGTGAGCGTGTTGATCGCTCTCATTGGCTTTTATCTGCTTTGTATGGTTGGCGGCTTTTCACTGGAGCGGGGGGATGTGTGGCTTTTAATGTGTGCGGTGCTGTTCTCGTTCCATATATTGATCATTGATCATTTCTCGCCGATGGTGGATGGCGTGAAGATGAGCTGTATTCAGTTTTTTACAAGCGGACTGCTGTCCGGTATCGCAATGCTTGTTACGGAAAACCCTGATATCGCGAATATTCTGGCGGCGTGGGTTCCGATTCTCTATGCAGGTGTGCTTTCGTCCGGAGTAGCCTATACACTGCAGATCGTGGGACAGAAAAATTATAACCCTACGGTGGCTACCTTACTTCTCAGTCTGGAATCGGTTTTTTCCGTACTGACGGGATGGGTAGTTCTGCATCAAAAGCTTTCTGTGCGGGAGCTGTGCGGATGTGTGCTCATTTTTATCGCAGTGATACTGGCGCAGTTGCCTGAGCGTGAGAAAAAGGGATCTGTAGAATGTATGAAACCGGAAACATAAAAAATAAAGGATGACCCGAACTATGATTCGGAGTCATCCTTTTTTGATGGCAAATGATGTTAACCCTTACTTTCAGCCTCCACAAGACGCTCACCGCAATAGATGGCGCGCAGCTTCGGCTTTTCGATCTTTCCGGTGGGATTTCGGGGAATCTCTGCAAAGATCACTTTTTTCGGACGTTTATAGCGGGGCATGCCAAGACAGAATTCGTTGATCTCGTCCTCTGTACAGGTGGTGCCTTCCTTTAACTCGATGATCGCAGCGGCGATCTCGCCGAGACGCTTGTCCGGAAGTCCGATGACAGCTACATCATGAACTGCGTTGTGCTGGCGGATGAAGTCCTCAATCTGAACCGGATAGAGGTTTTCGCCGCCGCTGATAATGACATCCTTTTTACGGTCGACAAGGAAATAAAAGCCATCCTCGTCCTGCATCGCCATGTCGCCGGTGAAGAGCCAGCCGTCCTTCAACACCTCGGCAGTCGCTTTTTCATCATTGTAGTAGCATTCCATGACACCGGGACCTTTGATAACAAGCTCGCCCACTTCGCCCTGTGTTACTTCGTTTCCATTTTCGTCACAAATCTTACACTGCCAGCCGTAGCCGGGTACGCCAATAGCTCCGACCTTGTGAATGTTTTCAACACCCAGATGAACAGCGCCGGGTCCGATGGACTCGCTCAGGCCATAGTTGGTATCATAGTCGTGATTCGGGAAGTATTCCTTCCAGTGACGGATCAGAGAGGGCGGTACCGGCTGGGCGCCGATGTGCATCAGACGCCACTGATCCAGCTTGTAGTCAGATAATTTTAGTTCGCCGGAGTCCAGCTTCTCTAAAATATCCTGTGCCCACGGAACCAGCAGCCAGACAATTGTGCAACCCTCTGTGGAAACGGCATCCAGAATATATTCCGGCTTTGTACCCTTCAAGAGCACAGCCTTGCTGGCGGATACGAGGGAACCGAACCAGTGCATTTTTGCACCGGTGTGGTACAGCGGCGGGATGCAAAGAAATACATCATCCTTTGCGGTGGAGTGATGCTTTTGCTCAACGGCAGCTGCGTGCATCAGGCTGCGATGCTTATGTAAGATCGCTTTCGGGAAACCGGTGGTTCCGGATGAAAAATAGATGGCACCATAGTCATCGTCTGTGATCTCGATATCCGGCTTTTTGCTGGAGCAGTTTGCTGCCTCGCTGATATAATCTTCAGCAAAACTGGGACAGTCGTTTTCGCCGACATAGTAGAGCAGACGGTTTTTGCTGATCCGGTCGGCAATCTCTTCCACACGGCCGATAAATTCCGGTCCGAAGATCAGGATATCGGCCTCTGCAAGATTGACACAGTACTCAATCTCGTCAGAAGAGTAGCGGAAATTCAAAGGAACAGCGATGGCTCCCGTCTTTAAAATGCCAAAATAAATAGGCAGCCATTCCAGACAGTTCATCAGCAGGATCGCTACCTTGTCGTTTTTTTTGATTCCGCGGGAAATCAAAAGATTTGCAAAGCGGTTTGCTTTTTCATCGAAGACACCCCAGGTGATCTCACGGCGATAAGCGGAAGCCCGGTTGGGCTCCATCAGGTCATATTCTCTCCATGTCACGCGTCTGGTCTCCTCCATGGCAGGGTTTAATTCAACCAGACAGATCTCATCCCCATAGTTTCTGGCGTTATCCTCTAAATATTTTGTGATAGGCATAACGTTTTCTCCATTCTTTTGTAATATCATTTACTTTTGCGCTTTAAAGCGCCTATAGATTAAAGTATAAGGATTTGTACAGGAAAAGTCAATCAGAACCTGCATGGATCAGCCCATCTCCGTAATACAGCTGAAGCTCCAGATCTTCCAGATCAGAGCCTGTATTGGAACGTTC
>JALFNQ010000107.1 GCA_022773965.1 Lachnospiraceae bacterium | reverse complement strand
AGTGTCTTTAAGGCTGCCTTTTGGTAATGATTCTCACTCAATGGTTGCTACTAATCAATCTTGCGATCATGCCGCGGGCAATCCAGTTGCCGTCTTCTTTGGACATTTCCAGCGCTACCGGAATATTAAAGACGATGGTTGCCCCCAGCATGGATCCAATGATGATTCCCGCAAGTTCAGCAGACTGGGGATTCATGGCCATTTCTTTTGCTAAGGGGGCGCCGCCCATATCGATGGCAAGGAAGATGTCCGCAAACACAGCCGGATCTGCACCTACGGCAGAAAACAACGGGGTCACCACCGGGCTGAGGACCTTGGCGATCACAGGTGCCAGCACCAGCATTCCCACCATGGAGAGCACCAGCGGCCCCATCGCAAAAAAAGCCTGTTCAAATTTTTTGCCCAAGCCCAGTTTATTGCCTATGATGCGATCGATGGCGCCCAGCATCGCAAAGGCTGCCATGATGTATGTGATGATTGTGTTAGCCAGCATATGTTCCTTCCCAGAGTCCCTATTATATGGCTGTATTATACATTACCTCATTAACGCACGCAAGAATACCGGTGCTTATTGGCAGCGTCAAGTTTTTGTAGGATTTTAATTTGCAGAGCAATCCGTCTGAAGTCAGTATTTTTCACTGCATCAGTTTAATCCTATATTTTCTCTTATCGCTAAAATCTTCCTCGCCTGTGCAGGAATGGAACATTGTATCTTGTCATAATATTTTCCATTTGGATTATGCTGTCTTTCACTTGCTAAAATGTCTCTAAGCCATACTTTCTGTTCGTCTTTATTCTTTTGTCTGTTGTTTTCCTTCTGAAAACGAACCAGTTCCAACATGTTTCCTTTGTTCCAGCTGTATGCTCTGAGCTGTCCCATCTGATGTGCACCGTGCTTACTCCAACCAAGGGGTCTACTGCTCATTCTAGAAGCCAGAACATGGCTGACATGACCTTCGGTACTACTTCCGACCACTCCATTCTGTCTGCGCATTCTAAGCTTGGCTGCCGTCCAATTTGATAAGATATATTTACATCCGTCATCTATTCTTTTAATTGTATTCTTGTCTTCGGCATGTTCTTTCAGGAGTTTTGTTTTTTCAACAAATTCAGGTTTTGTTCCGTTTCGGATTATTGATCTTAATGTATCTTTTGCTTCTTCCTTGCTATCCCACAAATGACTTGTCATCTTGGTAAGCTCTTTATTTATATGATATTCATCCAATACTGTAGTGATTCCATGGATACTGGTTTTCCATCCCTTTATCCAGGATCCACCATCTGCATTGAGATATATTTTCTCAATCTTCTCAGTGTCGTAATTTTGTTCAATATATTCTGCGATTTCGTCCCAGAAGGCCGCATTACTTTTTCCCTCGTATACTCCGCTGAAGTAACGTGGATTGATTAACTCATATCTATTGCTTTTAGGTGCAACAGGCCTGATGCCTTCATAAACATAGACAAGTTTTACAGGAACATTGTTGTATTTTCTGCCTTTTTCGTCCGGAATTATGTCTCCTTTTGATTCAAAAAACTGCAATGGAACATGGTCTTCATCTGCATCAATGTACAGGTATTTGATCTGTTTCTTTTCACTTGAAACAGGTTGCTTCGGAAACGCAAGTGAATGCAGCTTGTTCTTTACTGTTGATTTACTGACCTTATCCAGTATGCTTACAGCTTCTCCACCTCTGCGGTACGAAGTCTGCACTGCCTCTTCAAGGATGCATGCTTCTGCATCTTCTGTAAGTCGTGCATTTTCTTCTATATCCAGGTATTTGTCTAGAAGGTACGTTCTCAAACCGGTTTTCTTATTTCTGTATAGTGTCTTGGTGTAGTTGATTTCGCCAATAGAAGTCAGCATGCTTTTCTGATCATTTCTTACAATTTCCCAGCTATCTTTTCTGGACGAACTGGATTTGATCATACCATTAAGTTCTTCAAATGCGTCACCAATAAATTCACAGGCAAACCTCAACATCTCATCCTTAACGCCATTTACGAACGACGCGACATCCTTTGGATTTTCGAAAAAATCTGCGCATATATTGTCAAGCCTGATAGTGCCACTTTCATTAAATTGTAGTATACTCTTGTACATAGAGAACATCCCCCTTAGTATTGTTGTTTTTTTGTTTTTTTTAATACTAACATATTCGGATGCTCTCTATTTTTTTATTCTTCTATTTTTCCTACAAACATTTTACCCTAGCTTCTGCATCGGAGTGCCGCGCCGGCCGGTGTATCCTGTCACAGCGCCATCGGTCAGGGCGTCATCGGTCAGGGCGGCATCGTGTTGCAGCGCCACCGGTCAGTCAAGTACCATCGTGTTGCAGAAATCGGCAAAAAATCCAATTTGCTTCAACATGGCCACGAAAACAGGTCGATTTATCGCCTAAATTTTTCCAATTGTTGTAAATGCTATTTGTGATCAGGAATTGCTACAACATTTTATGAATTTTGTTGAAGCAAATTATTTGGAATTTAAAATGCTTCAAATTGACCCCTGAAAAGGGCCAGTTTTTTGCATGAAATCTCTTGTGTGTTGAAGCAATTATGGGAAAACCGCAATTACTTCAACATCACTACAGTCTGCTGCCGGCGGGCAGCACATGACTGACCGCTGCGAGCCAAATCCACGCCGGGTTGCGGTGCTTGCGACGCTACACTGAAAACGGTGCCGGCAGCACTTTGCCGGAGGCAGCGGCCAATAAAATGAGCCTCCATGCGGAG
>JALFNQ010000055.1 GCA_022773965.1 Lachnospiraceae bacterium | reverse complement strand
ATTGTTATAACGTTCGTTCTGGAGCTCATTCCCGGATCTGCCGGAAGATCATACGGATATGCCACATTTTTATATACTCTGTGCACAGCCGGGAAAGTGATAGCAGCATGCTTATCCTTCATTTGATCTTTGTATGCATGGTAGCCATCCTTTGGCTCTTTCGGCTGATCTACCATCGTGTTATCTCTGGTCAGTGTCGGATGCCACTGGTCGTTATGCGCTGCCAGAAAACCATAATAATTTTCAAAGCCTTTTCCGAGCGGCCAGTTGTCAAACGGTCCCACTTCTCGCACTTCATTCATTCCCGCCAAATGCCATTTACCGCAGGCATATGTATCATAATCAAATTCCCGCAGAATTTCGGCAAGTGTTGCATAGCTTCTGTCGATCTCACCGGTTCCATTATTGCATCCTGTGACCATTTCCACTGTCGCGTTGACTCCAACCGAATGGTGATTTGCACCTGTCAGCAACGAAGCTCTTGTGGCAGAGCAAATTGCTGTTGTATGAAAGTTGTTGTACCGCAACCCATTTTCTGCAAGACGGTCAATGTTTGGCGTATCTATATTGGAACCATAGCAGCCAAGCTGTGCAAAGCCCAGATCGTCTAATACGATATATAATACATTCGGAGCATCCGCTCTTCTCTTTGCCGGGATATCTTCATAAGCATACTGTGTGTCTGCCACACATCTGCCGACCCGCCCCACAAAACGTTTCTTTGCCATAAAAACCTCCATGATTTACATATAAGGTTCTCCCAATTACTTCGGAAAACCTTATATCATAAAATTAGTTATTTTCCTAATTCTTCTGCCGCCTGTTTATAATAGGTTCGGTCGATGAAAGAGCCTGCATCTACCGGCTGGGAAATGATTGAATGAGAAACCAACCAGTCATTCAACTCATCATAATGTGATAATCTATCCTCGGGAATCTCCGGTGATAACGCATCTAAGACTGTATCATATTCATAATCCTTCTTTGTAAAATCTGCGGTGATCGTTGAATTAGCTGTAGCGTCATACAGAATCTGCTGATCTGCAGCAATGTCATCATAAGCACGGATGAGCGCCTTGTTAATTGCCACTCCCACCTCAGGTGATTCCTTCAACAGATTTGATGTAACTACAAACAAATATGTAGTAGAACCCTCCGGAATGTCTGCACCGGTATCAATCACCGTACCAAGACCCAGGCTTTCCATGTAATACAGGCTGCTTGGCATCATAATATATGCATCAGCGTCCTTGGTTGCAAGTAAAGACTGTGCATCAGTGGTTGCATTGATGATCTCAATCTTTGACGCATCCAGTCCTCTTGCAATCACATAATGATCCCAGAAGAACTTTGTGTTTCGCAAATACAAAGCATATTTCTGAAATCGTTTTCATGTTTTGCCTGTATTTTGGGTTTAAACCCACAAATATAAATGAAAAACAACCGTTTTTCATCTCACATATGCCGTTTTCGTGAAATCGTTTTCCCCGGCGAAATTACTGGGTTTTACGCAAAAAAATGAGGTTCACCCCAAAAATCGTGGGGCAAACCTCATATGATGATCCGCTTTCCGTATATTATTATAGACAGCACCTAATATTGCAAGTAAAAATCAATCTCCCGAATTAAACTCTACCAGTTTCTCCCAGTCAATACTGCCATCATCCTTGCAGAAACTGTTAGAAAATTCTCTTACCAGTCTATTCGCTGCCTTGTTGTAGCTTTCCTTATAGTCCGCTACATACTGTTCCGGCATGGTTCCCATGTATCCAATAATCTTTATGTAAAATTCCTCGTCACCTGTCAGCTCGGCCCAAAATCGTTTTCCAGCCAATTCCTGATACATTTTCGGTTTTCCCCTACCGGAATCTTTCTTTTTCCCATAGCAATATCCGATATATGCTACATATCTTGCTTTTGCCTGTTGTGCCAACTTAGAAGCAGCTGTAAAATTTTGTTCCTGACGTTTTTTACTATCTGCATTGAATACGGAAGGTCCACTCTTAACCGCTATAGCAGAAATAGTATTGGTTTCCTTGTTTTGAATCATAATGTCAATACCTTCTGCCAATGCTTTGTTTCCGCCACTGGCAGCAATAGCAATCGGTTCAAAGAAACAGTTTCCAAAAATCGTCTCTTCACTGGAGCTTACAAATGCTGTCAAAACAGAATCAACAATTTCAGCTGCACTCTGCATTGCTTTTGCACGATACAAATATGGATTTTTCCGTTTCATTACCTTCTGTATGTTCAATCCATCTATTTTCTCGATTAAGGACCCATAAAATGTTTCCAATGCAGAGGCAATCGCCTGAATTACTGCCTGTTCATCATATGAATTATTTAGCGGCATATAAATTTCCTCCCAACTCTATCGCATTTCTAATTTTGTTATGCACATTCGTCCCTCTAAATCGTTTTGTTTGAACCAAAGCTGTCTGATCTGCTACGGAAAGAACTGCCTTTCCAATAGCTTCTGCTAATCCCACTGGAACTGCATTTCCAATCTGCCGATATTTTGCAGCTGTTGTCCCTGTAAATATCCAGTCATCCGGAAACTGCTGAATCCTTGCATATTCTTTTACACTCAACGGTCTATTTTGTATCGGATGACACATCATAGTCGCTTTCTGAACTGGAGAGGTAACTACCGTTGGAGAAGGCTGAGCATATGACAACCTTCTATAAAATCCAACTTTCCCACCTCCGGATTTATATGCACCTCCCATAGCAATAGGAATCATGTCTTCCGGTAAATCTCTCCAATTTCCTCCTTCCGGAACCATCTTTAAGAACTTCAATCGTTCTTCACTCAATGTTGCACACTCGCCCTGATCAAATTCCAAATCCTCAATCACGCTTCTAACAGTCTGCCACTGATACTCTTTATTTTGGTGCATCTGAAAATGTGTAGGAAGCGGAAGAAAAATATCTTCATTATCACGACTTCCGATTAATACAAATCTTTCCCTAAACTGTGGGACACCATAATTTACAGCATCAAGTACCCCATATACAGTTTTATATCCCAGCTTATCAAATTCTGACAAAATTACATCCAGCACTGTACCTAATCTCTGGTCAGGATCTCTTTCATCCCGTTCAGACAATGGTACATGCTTTAATGGCGCAGACATAATTCCCTTTACATTTTCCATTACAAAAAATCGAGGACGAATATAATCTATCATACGGATAAAATCCATAAATAAACTTCCCCTTGGATCGTTTATACCTAATCGTTTTCCTGCTGTGGAAAACGGCTGGCAAGGCGGGCCACCGCAAATTAAAAACGGTTCACCTACAGATAATCCTGTCATATCTAATAGCTGTCGCGGCTGAATCTCTCTAATATCTCCGCCCAACACCTTATGTCCATTTGCTCTCATAGTTTTTACACATGATGCATCAAAGTCCTGACCAATCACAACATTTAAGCCGGCCTTACCTAATCCAATATCTAATCCCATAGCCCCGGAAAACAAAGAAATAACATCTCTATTATCAGCATACCTGCTATAACTATTCTGTTTTAAATTATCATGCATTAAATCTTCTCTCCGTTTTCTAATACGAATTTTCTCTCAAAAGAACTATTTACCGCATCTGCAATATCTTCTAATTCAGCTATGGTAAAGCTTTCTCTTTTCATTTTCCCGTTAAAATTCTGTGGTGTTGTACCTATCCGCCGTGCAAGTTCAGCTACACTAATATCAGACCTTACGCACAGCACCTTGATCTGTTCAGAAATTGTCATCTCGGATACCTCATCATTAAATCAACTCATACCTTACCAGTATAAATCATGGCATTTATATCGTCAACTGAATAATTCACCCTGTTCGGATATTTATTAAACGTTCCCCCGGAGGATCAGCATCTGATAATAAGGTTTTCTATTCTTCCTGTTCTTCTCTCAAAATAATATTCTAATTCAGTAAAAAATCAAACACATTCAATATCAAAATTAACTTAAGCGCTAATATCTATTGAAAATTCAGTCGCCTTTTAGACTTTATTTTCAATAAAGTGTCAGAAAAAAAGGACATTCCTTTTCCGGAACATCCCTTCTTCACTGATCAGATGACATAATCGCTCCAATCATTATCTCCATATCTTTTTACACTTTCCCGGATCAAAAGCTTTCCCTTTAGCTCCATGACCACCTCAGACTGGTGCTTTCCCTCGATCCGGTCGGGAAGCAGCAGTACCGCAAATCTGCCCATCTCTTCCTTTGGCAGGGCAACTGTCGTCAGCATCGGTGAGATCTGCGATGCCAGTTCGATATTATCACTGGAAATGATGGAGAGCGACTGATACTGCCGCCGATTCCTTGCTAATGCCTTTTACATCCCCACAGCAATAATATCATTTGCACAGTACACCGCACTGGGCGGGAACTCCGATTTCATGATCTGCTGCCCGATCCGAAAGCCCTCCGCCTCGGTCGGTTTCACATTATAGACATACTCAGCAACGGCTTCCAGCCGGTTTGCTTCCAATGCCTCCATGTATCCTCTGTAACGGGCCTCGTGATCGCAGCTGCCAACGTAGCCGATATCCTCATGCCCCTGAGAAATCAGATAGGAAACTGCATCAAAAGCAATCTTTCTTCCATCGCAAAATACTTCATCTAACTGCTGTCCCAGCAGATTCCGATTTACAGCCACCACATTGGTAAAATGTTTCCGGATCGCCGGGAGCGCATGCTTACTGATCTTTCCGATAATGATCAGTCCTTGGCTGTTTCCTTCCGTCTCCTTCCAGAGCTCCGCAACGATCCGGTTTACATCCTCTTTCTTACATCTTCGTTCATCTGAAAACACGGACCTGTGCCACACATGGGTCAGGATGCAGAGATGCTTATGGATCTCCGACTCGATGACTCTTAAAAGTTCTTCAATAAAGGGATCCGTCTGTCCGATGTCAGATCTGGTCACCAGCACCTGGATATAATAGGTCTGCTTTTTATCGCCCTGCTTTTTGTTTTTCAGATCTCTGGCTGCTTCATTTGGCACATAGTGGAGCTCCATGGCAGCCTTCCAGATCTTATCCCGTAGCCTTGGATCCGAGCATCTGTGCTCCGGATTGTTTCAAACTCTTGAGACTGTAGCCTGAGAGGCACCTGTTCTCTTTGCAATTTCCTTGATAGACACCGGCTCTTCCCCCTTTCTTTCCTGGCTGCCTGTGGCCTGCCACTTCACCACTGTTCAAGCAGCTTCACAGTTCCAAGGCGAAAGTCTATGAAAATCGTCTTCTTCAACGATGGGCTGTTAGATGTCAGTCACACCTGTTTCTACATCATATCAGAGGCTGTTTCCACATACGGCCAGCCCCGACAGGGCTAGATAAATGCTCCCGTCTCTGAATCCTCGCTGTAAACACTGGATCTCTCATAAATCTTCTTTGCTGTCTCCGATGCAGATGCACCACTGTCCACAAGGCCGGTCACATAAGAACGGTTTAGTGCAAATGCAGAGGTGTCGATTCCATCCGCATAGAACAACACAACGATTCCGGCATCGTTCAGATGGTTCACCACATCCGCATAGTTTTCATCCCCTGAAGGACGATAAAGGTAGGTATGGCGGCCCATCACCAGCAATTCTTTTTCCACCTTCTGTACGAACTCCAGAGAAACTCCCTCTCTGCCGGCGTCAAATTCTACCGTGATCGCCCGCTGTCCCTTGATGGCGCTTCTACGCTCACGATCCAGCACATCACTGCCGCCCGCATCGGAAGCTGACAGCAATTCCGTGACAACACCGCAGGCGGATGTCATGTTCGTAATACGGTCGATCAGGATCAGCTCACCCAGCGTTTTGTGGTTGTCAAATAGATCTACCGCGATGGCATCTGCAAAGACCAGCTCACATTCTGCGATCTCATTCTTATTCAGCGTGGTCTGTGCTTTCAGCTCACCGGTATTCACATCAATCGCATGACGGATCTTCTTCAGGGTAGCGGGAATCTGCTTGGTTCCCAGCTTTACAAAGAAGTTCTTACCCTGCTCCAGCTTCACATCATCCATCCATAACAGCGTGACAGCTACCGAGGATGTGACTTTGATGTCAGAATTCACGGTCAGGACGCAGCCTCTGGACACGTCCACCTCCCGATCCAGCTGGATCGTTACCGGCTCACCGATCTCTGCGGCGTTGGCCTCCTTGTCCAGAATATGGATACTCTTCACATGTGCTTTTTCATTGGACGGTAAAATTGTAACTTCATCGCCCTTATGGATCTGCCCGGACTCAATCTGTCCCTGAAAACCGCGAAACGTGTGATTCGGGCGGCAGACTCTCTGGACGGGCATATAAAAGCCTTTTTCCTGAGCGTTTTCTTTGATATCAACGGTTTCCAGATATTCCAAAAGGACAGGACCTGTATACCAGCCAATATTTTCACTGCGCTTTGTGACATTGTCTCCCTCAGTGGCTGATACCGGAATGATGACCGTATTTTCCAGAGAGAGTTCATCCTTCAATTCTGCGATCTGTGCGCTGATCTCGTCAAAGCGCTCCTGTGAGTAGCCCACGAGATCCATTTTGTTGACTGCAAACACGAAATATTTGATTCCCATCAGAGAGCAGATCCTTGCGTGCCGCTTTGTCTGGATCAGCACGCCCTGCTTTGCATCGATCAGGATCACCGCCAGATCTGCAAAGGATGCTCCCACCGCCATGTTTCTCGTGTATTCCTCATGGCCCGGCGTGTCTGCAACGATAAAGCTGCGGTTGTCTGTCGTAAAATAGCGGTATGCCACATCGATGGTGATGCCCTGCTCACGCTCTGCCATCAGTCCGTCCAGAAGAAGCGAATAGTCGATGGCTCCCTCTCTGCTTCCAACCTTAGAATCTAATTCCAGTGCCTTTTCCTGGTCTGCATATAATAATTTTGAGTCATATAAAATGTGGCCGATCAGTGTGGATTTTCCATCATCTACCGAACCGCATGTGATAAATTTCAATAACTGCATTAGAAGTATCCCTCCCTCTTTCTTCTCTCCATGGAACCTGCTGCCTCATTATCGATGACACGGGTCGTGCGCTCGGAGGATACTGCACTGAGTGTCTCCTCGATGATCTCCTCCAGCGTATCTGCGTCTGATTCCACACCTCCGGTCAGCGGATAGCAGCCGAGTGTACGGAAACGCACTTTTTTCGTAACGATCTCTTCACCCGGACGCAGACGCTCTTTCATTCTGTCATCATCTACCATGATGATATTTCCGTCGCGGTAAACCACCGGCCGTTCCTTTGCAAAATAGAGAGAAGGAATCTCGATATTTTCTCTCTGGATATACTGCCAGATATCTTTTTCTGTCCAGTTTGACAGCGGGAATACACGCACTTCCTCGCCCTTAAAAAGCTTCGTATTAAACAGCTTCCACATCTCCGGTCTCTGGTTTTTCGGATCCCATGCATGTGCGGAATTGCGGAAGGAAAAGATGCGCTCCTTTGCTCTTGATTTTTCTTCGTCTCTGCGGCCGCCGCCAAAGGCTGCCGTAAATCCGTATTTATCCAGTGCCTGCTTGAGCGCCTGGGTTTTCATGATATCCGTATACGCAGAGCCGTGGTCAAAGGGGTTGATGCCCTGGGCGACACCCTCTTCATTGATATATTCGATCATCTCCAGACCGTATTTTTCTGCCACATGATCACGGAATTCGATCATCTCACGGAATTTCCATGTGGTATTCACATGTAAAAATGGAAACGGCGGCTTCTCCGGATAAAATGCTTTTAATGCCAGATGGAGCATCACCGAGCTGTCCTTTCCGATGGAATAGAGCATCACCGGTTTTTCGCACTCCGCAGCAACTTCACGTATGATATAGATTGCTTCTGCTTCAAGCTCATCTAAATGCGTTTTGTAACTCATAATCTTTTACCTTCCTAATATTTATTTGATTCTTTTCTGTTTACAACGATTGTTTTCGTGCTTTTGTCCGGTGCGGTCACTGTCCACGTGCGAATGTCGCCCTTGTCACTGACTGACAGCACAGAGCCTCTTCCACCGATATCTGCACCGAGGAAAAATGCGATGGCGCCGGTCTTGCACTCCTTGAGACAGGAGGTGCAGCCCCAGCAGTCCTTTTCCCGTCTGATCACGGCTTTTCGTAACGGTTGTGTAGCTTCACCGTTCTGCTCCGGCCTGCTGCAAACAGCATTTTCCTCTGCCACCAGCTTGATCAGATTACCCGGGCATACCTCAATGCAGCGCCCGCAGCCGACACATTTGGATTTGTTGATCGCGATACTCATGATATCTCACCTCCTGTGACCAGCTGATTATTTGCATCAAAAATGAAATGTAATGGCTTTGCCGGGCCAACCACCAGATCCCGCAGCACGATATGCAGCTCTCCGTCTTTTTTATAAGAATTTACATATTTTTCAAAGGCACTGCTCACTTCCTGATGATTCATATTTTCCCCAAAGCTGTGCCAGCGGGTCTCTTTTCTTGCTTTTAAATGCTCGATCAGGGATAGACATACGGTCAGCCGTTCTTTAATCTCATAGATCTGCAGCAGATCATCCATATCCGACGCATGCAGACCTTCTAATACTGTCTGTAAACTGCTGATCTTCTCCTTTGCAAGTGCAAGACCGGCTTCATTATACTGATAATTCGTGCCGATTCCGCCCGCGTATGTATCCATGATCTTTTGCATCGTTTCCTCTGTCTGTTCGATGGTGAGGAAGGATGCCTCATTTTCAAAAAACTGCTCATAGCCATTGATAATATCAGCAATCTTCTCATCCGTCTTTCCTTGGGCTGATCCATTTTCCACTGCCCTGGCGGTCCCGCCGCCATCCAGGAACTTCACAATACTCTCTGCCGCTATTTTTCCTTCCACCAGGGCGCCTGTCACATATTTTTGCGGCGCGCCTCCCGCCACATCTCCTGCGGCATAGAGACCTCTGACCGTAGTCGCCCGGTCATTGTCCACCCAGTAACCGCTGGCGGTGTGGCCGCCGACGATATAGGGCTCGGTACCCTCGATCTCCACGTTTTGTTTTGACGGTCCCTGTCCGCCCTCCAGCCATTTCAGCGTCTGGCTGGGTGCCATATTTAAGTATGCCTTATACAGATCCTGCTCCAGCTCCTCTGAGATTTCATCCGTTTTTAAATAACAGGGACCGCGTCCCTCCTGATTTTCCTTTGTCGTTCCATACACGCGCTCACAGGTGGACACGCCATACTTTGTCTCGTAAATCTCACCAAAACCGTTCATCTGCTTTGCATGGACACCCTGGGCGATCGTCCCGGTGGGCGCGATCGTGTCCTTACAGCGAAGGGCGATAAAACGCATCTCCAGGGTGGTCATCTCCGCACCGGCCTCGATTCCCATCGCATAGCCTGCACCGGTATTAAAGGGCGGATACCACATCTTATGTCTCGAAAAACCGGGGTTGTTCGGACGGTAAAGACCAGCCGCGCCACCGGTGGCAACGAGCACCGCTTTCGCGTGGATCTCATAGGCAATTCTTTCATCCACATGGAAGCCTACCGCCCCCTGAATCACATTATTTTCCACTAAAAAGTCCGTCATATTCACATGGTTGAAAACGGTGACATTCGGCTGCTCTTCTGCCATCTTCGCAAGGATCGGCTTGATATTCTCGCCGTTGATCTTGATGTTCCGGTCTCCTCTGGTGACATATTTTCCATTTTCATCCTTTAAGATCACAAGGCCGTTTTCTTCCAATACAGAAGTGACCTCATTGAGTCCCTCTGACATCGATAAAAGCAAGTCTTCTCTTGCGATCCCCTTTGCGTCCTTCATGGCATAATCCACATAATCCTGCGGCTTTTTACCCTCTGTAATATATGCGTTGATGGCATTGACTCCAGCTGCCAGACAGCCGCTGCGCTTGATATTTGCCTTTTCTGCAACAATGACCCTATAATTGCTCTCTTTACTGATCGTGTAGGCAGCGTAGCAGCCTGCGGTGCCTCCGCCAATGATCAGCACGTCGGTATCTAATTTTATTTTCTGAAACTGTTCCATACGTTACTCCTCTACATAAAAACTTCATCGCCCATAAGCACGTAATTATCCAGCACGCTCACATCATTTCCCTTTGTGAGAAGCAGCCTGTATACTAACACGTACACGTCTTCTCCCACCGAAACCGGTGTCTCACCTGCCGTCCGCGCGCCAACGATGACTTTATCTCCCACCTGAACCGTGATATCGAAGTGATCTCCGCGAAATACTGTTTTTATCACCTTTCCCGGTGATGATGTAGCGGAAAACTGCTGGGGTTCATTTTCCTTAAAAATACGAACAAATTCCGGGCGGATCAGCACCTGATCGTAAGTCCTGTTTTCCTCAAAGGAACGCAACCCGTTATAATCGGAAAATACCGAATTCTGTCCGAAAAAGGTTGCGGTAAATGCTGTTTTTGGATTTGCATAAATATCAGCCGGCATGCCGATCTGCTCGATCCTGCCCTTGTTTGTCAAAATGATCTCATCAGACACTTCGATAGCCTCATCCTGATCGTGAGTGACAAAAATACTTGTGATGCCAAGGGTCGTGATCATCTCCCGAAGCCAGCTTCTTAGCTCCTGGCGCACCTTTGCATCGATCGCCGCAAAGGGCTCATCCAAAAGAAGCAGCTGTGGATTTGGCGCGATCGCTCTGGCAAACGCCACACGCTGACGCTGTCCTCCCGACAGTTCGCTGGGATATCTCTTTTCCAACCCTTCCAGATTAACCAGCTTTAACAGCTCGCTGACACGCTCCCTGATCTGTGCCTTCGGCATCTTCATCACGCGAAGTCCTGATGCGATATTGTCATAGACCGTCATATAACGAAATAATGCATAATTTTGAAAGACAAAGCCGATGCCCCGCTTGCTTCCGGGCAGATCATTGACTACTTTTCCGTCAATGAGGATCTCCCCCGAATCCGGGTGCTCCAGACCGGCGATCATGCGCAAAATGGTCGTCTTACCGGAGCCGCTTGGTCCAAGCAGCGCCACCAGCTTTCCTTTTTTAATATTAAAATTGATATTCACGGAGGCATGATAGTCGCCGTAGTTTTTATTGATATTTTTCAGTGTCACAAAATCTGACATATGATACCTCTTTCCGATTTTTTCCCGTATCAGTTCAATGGCTTCACAGATACGATACAAAGACGCATAAAAATCACTTTGCGATGGCATTTTTACTGAATGATTCTCTCACACCTCAAACAGTAGTTGTCCATAGCTGTTCGGAACAATTATTTTTTCTCCAAAATATTTCTTAAAATAAGTATCACCACTGCCATGATGACCAACAGGGACGATACTGCGAAAGCTCCCGTAAAATCGTACCCCTGGTACAGCACCTCCACATGAAGCGGCAGTGTATTCGTCAGTCCCCTCAGATGCCCGGACAGAACGGAAACCGCTCCAAATTCTCCCATGGCACGGGCGGTACACAACACCACGCCAAATAAAAATGCCCACCTGATATGCGGAAATGTAATCTTCCGAAAAATAGTAAAGCCATTCATCCCCATCAGTGCAGCTGCCTCTTCCTCATCCGTCCCGATGGTGTTTAGCACGGGTATGATCTCCCTGGATATATAAGGAAAGGTGACAAAGATCGTTGCCAGTACCACGCCCGGAACCGCAAAAATCACGGAAATGCCAAGCTCATTTAGGAGCGGATAAAGCACACTCTGTCTGCCGTAGGTCAGCAGGAACACAAGGCCCGCGATGACCGGCGATATCGTAAGGGGCAGATCGATCAGCGTGGAGATCACCTTTTTTCCACGGAAATCAAATCTTGTCAGACACCAGGCTGCCGACAGCCCGAAAAACATATTAACCCCCAGCGCCCACAGTGTGGCGGTGATCGTCAGCTTCATTGCTTTTAATGTATATTTGTCCGTGATCGCCGTGAGATATGTCCGTATTCCTGACCCGAAAGCAATAGACACAATATAGCACAGCGGAAGCACCAGCATGACGAACAAAAACAGCACGCAGATGCCGATCAATATGTATTTTACGATCTTATTTTTACGGCCTGCGGGGTTTTGCTCCGTCAGGTTTTTGGTCGTTACATGATCTTTATTCTCTCTCATCTATACCACCTTCTTTGCTGCCTTGTACTGGATCATCGAATTTACAAGCAGGATCACAAACGCCGTTACAAGCATCACAAGCGCGATCGCTGTCGCGGACGTATAGTCAAATTCCTGCAGCTTTGACATGATCAGAAGCGGCGCAATCTCTGTATCGTAAGGGGCATTTCCCGCGATAAATACGACGCTTCCGTATTCTCCCAGACACCTTGCAAAAGCCATCGTAAAGCCTCCGATGAGCGCCGGGCGGATCTCCGGAAAAATAATTTTAAAAAAGGTGTACACAGGACCTGCTCCGATCATCTCCCCCGCTTCCTCATAGGAAACATCCAGTTTTTCCAATACCGGCTGTACGGAACGCACCACAAAAGGAATGCCCACAAAGACCAGTGCAAAAACGATTCCGGCTTTCGTGTAAGCGATCGGAATGCCAAACCGGTCAAAAAGGCCACCGATCCACCCATCCTTTGTGGTCAGATGGGTAAGCGCAATGCCCGCTACTGCTGTCGGCAGCGCAAAGGGCAGCTCGATCATGCCATCCATGATCTTTTTTCCCGGAAATTCATACTTTACCAATACCCATGCGAGGATCAGTCCCATCACTGCATTGATCAACGATGCAAGAAATGAAGTGGAGACGCTGACCCAGAAGGCATACAACACGCGCTTTGCCGTCACGACCTCCAAAAACTCTCTCCAGGAAAGCTTTGCGGTGTAAATGATCAGTGACAGAAGCGGTATGAGTACGATCACACCGAGCATCGATACGGTAATTCCAAGCGTTAATCCAAAGCCCGGGATCACCCGTTTTTGTTTCCGAAGCTGCTTCATACCTTCACCGTTCCTCTCCGGCATGTTCTGATTCGTTTCTTTTTCCCTCTTATTCGTAAATGCTGTCAAAATATCCATCGTCTTTAAAATGTACCTCTGTTGCTTTTTCCCAGCCTCCGAAGTGGCTGATATCCGTCAGATCAATGTCACTGGCGATCCAACGCCCATTCTCCGGCGGCTCAGATATCGTTCGGTCTGAATCTTCAGAAGAATATTCTGCATAAATTGTCTCATTCACCGGTCTGTAAAAAGACTGTGCGATCAACTCCTGCGCTTCATCGGAATACAGATATTTCAAATATTCCTCTGACACCTCTGTCGTTCCATGCTTCTGCACCATCTCATCCACAACCGCCACCGTGGGCTGACACAAAATAGATACCGATGGAATGACGATCTCATATTCGCCCGGATGCTCCTCCATGCTGAGGAATGCTTCATTTTCCCACGACAGGAGCACATCTCCCTGGCCATTTTCCACAAATGTCGTGGTGGAAGCCCGTGCGCCGGAGTCCAGAACCAGCACATGTTCAAATAACTGCTTCATGGATCCTAAGATCTCTGCTTCGCTCTGTCCCTGTTGTTCAAAATAATACCAGGCCGCCAGATAGTTCCACCTGGCACCGCCGCTTGTTTTCGGGTTCGGTGTGATCACATCCACACCCTCCCGCAGCAGATCCGACCAGTCGTAGATCTGCTTTGGATTGTTCTTTCTTACAAGAAAAACGATCGTTGACGTGTACGGCGAGGATTCGTCAGGAAACTCATCCACAAAACCCGGTTCGATCAGACCGGCATTGCGGATCTGGTTGATATCCTGCTCCAGTGCCAGTGTGACCACATCTGCCTCCAGACCGTTTGCCACCTCCAGCGCCTGCTTTCCCGAACCACCATGGGACTGGATGATATCGATCGTCTCTCCGCTCACATCCTCCCAGTGCTCTGTGAACAGTTCGTTGTACCGTTCATAAAATTCTCTGGTTGGATCATAGGAGACGTTTATGATATAATTGTTTTCATTGGCTGCGCATCCGATGGTCTGTGTGCACATGGCACCGATCAGTCCGATGGATGTGAACATCGTTACAAGTTTTTTCTTCATTTTAATGACCTTTGTTTTTTCCTATCATTCATATAGGATTTATGTACTTTTTAAATCATACAGGACATTCCATATTTTGTCAACACAAAATTTTGAGAGTCGCATCCTGACAGAGTCTTTTTTTGTACAGAAAACGAAGTTTTCTATACAAAAAAAGAGGAGCTACTGCTCCTCTTTCCATATATCTATGCTCTACCGGAAAGACCGGATCGCCTGTACCAGCGTGTCAATATCCTCCGGTGTGTTATAGACTGCGCACCATCGATCAGGATCCGGACTCCATGCCGGTGTGCGATCGCTACAAGCTCTGCCACCGGGGTGATCGTTCCGAGCACATTGGAAACATGTGTCACGGAAACAAATTTTGTTTTTTTGGTAAAGAGCTTCTCATACTCAGAGAGAATGAGCTGTCCGTCCTTATCTACCGGAATGACCTTGATCACTGTTCCTGTTTCCTGCGCAATGAGCTGCCACGGTACGATGTTCGCATGGTGCTCCAACAACGATACGATGATCTCATCGCCAGGATTTAACAGCGGCTTTACATAGGACTGTGCCACCAGATTGATACCCTCTGTCGTTCCGCGCACAAAGATGATATTGTCCTTTGAGGGCGCCCCGATAAAATCTGCCACGATCTGCCTTGCGCCCTCAAATGCATCTGTCGATCTGGCAGCCATTGTATGGGCGCCTCTGTGTACATTTGAATTTTCATGCTCGTAATAATAGCTCAGCCGGTCTATGACTGCCTGTGGCCTCTGGGTTGTGGCGCCGTTGTCCAGCCAGATGAGCGGATGCCCATTGACTGTTTCCCGCAAAATCGGGAAATCCCGCCGGATCTGCTCCAGCGTTTTTGTGCCGACAACAATCTGGTCATTCTGCTTCTGACCGCCAACCTTTCCGGCGCCGCTTCCTTCCTGTGCATCCTTCGCCGGAATCACATTCTGGTCTTCGTGTGTGGTGCGCACCTGGATATCCTGCGCGCTTGCCGCCTGTTTCTGCGAAATGACACTGGGCGCGTAGTGTGGCTGTGCATCCTTTTTACCGCCTCCGGGAAACCCATCCGCATAACTGCTGCCATCATCTTCCAAAATAGAATTCTTACACTCTTTCCGGATCACAATTTCTTCCTCTTTTGCATCTATATTTTCAAATCTCGTTTTCTCATAACTTCTGATCTCTGCAAGATCACCGGATCCGATAGAAAGGATCGGATAGGATAATTCCGGTATCATATGTCTCACATCCTCCGCGGATGCCTCCGCAGCATGATCCGGATGGGAATGATAAAATCCGATGATCTGCAGCTGCTCCGCTCTGGCAAACTGCTCCATACGCAATATTTCCAGTGGACTCATTCTAAAATATACGTTTCTTGATCCCTGATCTGCCAGATTACAGACAGCCATCTGGCGGATGACCAATTTATCCTGTCCGCTCCTTGTCCCAAGCAGCACCCCGCAGCACTCATTCGGATATTCTTTTTTCGCCTGACAGATCATATCGTTTCTAATTTCTTCTGAAAAACGGATCATTTTCTCCCCTTTATTTGCTTCTCGTTACTGCAAATTATAGGAATCGAAAACGCCATTATCAAT
>JALFNQ010000041.1 GCA_022773965.1 Lachnospiraceae bacterium | reverse complement strand
TGCCATCCGCGGCGGTATCTATTCTGCAGCCATTTTTGCGGGCGAATATGTAAGCGGCGGCATTTTAAAAAAACACAACTGCTGCCCCTGGGACTACAGTCGTGCCAGATTCAATATCCGTGGCGTCATCCGCCTGGACTACGCCCCGTTATGGATGGGTGCCGGACTATTGTTTGAGCGGATACTGGGATGCAAAAAAACTGCCAAATAATTGTTCAATTCATGGCCCATGCACGTTCCTGGCACGTAGCCTGCAGTAAATGTTGGCTACTGTGTGAAAAGTAACAATCATTCCATAAAACGGATAAAATTTTTCTCTTGAATTTCACTCACCATTATTATATTATGGTAAAAATGCATCAAGGAGGAACGATCATGCGTCATCTTATAAGTCCTTTGGACTTTTCAGTTGAAGAATTAGATGAGCTTCTTTCTCTCGCGGGTGATATTGAAAAACATCCCGATAAATACGCACATGCATGTGCGGGCAAGAAGCTTGCAACCTGTTTTTACGAACCAAGCACACGGACAAGACTTAGTTTTGAGGCTGCCATGTTAAATCTCGGCGGCAGCGTTCTCGGTTTTCACAGTGCCGACAGCAGTTCTGCTGCCAAAGGCGAAAGTGTTGCCGATACCATTCGCGTCATTTCCTGCTACGCAGACATATGCGCGATTCGTCATCCCAAGGAAGGAGCTGCTTTAGTTGCTTCACAGAAATCCAGGATTCCCGTTATCAACGCCGGCGACGGCGGTCATCAGCATCCGACCCAGACTCTCACGGATCTGCTCACCATTTACAATTTGAAAGGGCATTTTGATCACTTAAAGATCGGTCTGTGCGGCGATCTGAAATTTGGTCGTACCGTACACTCGCTGATCAATGCACTGATCCGCTATCCGGGTGTGGAATTTGTACTCGTATCACCGGAGGAACTGCGTGTTCCCAGCTATATCCGCACCGATGTACTGGAGGCAAACCACATTCCCTACCGTGAAATGGAAAAATTAGAGGATGCCATCGGCGATCTTGATATTTTATACATGACCCGTGTTCAACGGGAGCGCTTCTTCAACGAAGAAGACTATGTACGCATGAAGGATTTCTATATTTTAGATAAAGAAAAGATGGCAATGGCAAGAGAGGACATGCTTGTTCTGCACCCGCTGCCTCGTGTCAATGAAATCGCCGTAGAAGTGGACGATGATCCGAGAGCCGTTTACTTCAAACAGGCACAATACGGCGTTTATGTGCGTATGGCGCTCATCCTCACACTGCTCGGCATCAAGGTTGATTAAGGAGGAAAATGAAATGTTAAATATCAGTGGAATCCACGAAGGCTTTGTCTTAGACCACATTCAGGCAGGCATGAGCATGCGCATCTACCGCGATCTGAAGCTGGATCGCCTGGACTGTACCGTCGCAATCATCAAAAATGCCAAGAGCAACAAGATGGGTAAAAAAGATATCATAAAAGTGGAATGTCCGGTGGACGCGTTAGACCTTGATATCCTGGGATTTATTGACCACCGCATCACCGTCAATGTCATCAAGGATGACAAGATCGTTGAAAAAAAGGAGCTTCATCTGCCCAAAGAAGTACATAATGTGATCGCCTGCAAGAACCCTCGCTGCATCACTTCCATCGAGCAGGAGTTAGAGCAGATCTTTGTTCTGACTGATGCTGAGAATAAAGTGTATCGCTGCAAATACTGTGAAACAAAATACAAAAATTGATCATTCATGATAAAAGAGAGGTACATTTCCTGCTCAATTTCCCTTTTCCCGCTTCGAAAAGGAAAGATCGCAGTGAAATGCACCTCTCTTTTCTTTTATATTTTTCACCTTAGAATCGGAATCCGATCGGATTGCAGCAACAGTTACACAGCATATTCATCAGACACAGGCTCAGACAGAAGCTGCTGCCACCTGCAAAGGGTCTGGAATAACCCTGTCCCATATTGCTGTACCAGTCACCGCCATAGTTTAACTGCTGCTCAAAGGCACGATACTGCATATTATTCGGATCCATTACACAGGCCTGAGCAATATGCTCCTTCGCCGTCACATTATTTCCGGCGCCGGCATTTGCCATGGCGCTGTAATAATACCAGTTGGCAGAACGGTTTTTGATATTTGCCAGCACATTGAGTGCTTCACGGTAACAGCGGTGATTGATATAATTTGCTGCTGCCTGCAGTTCAATCGTATCCGTATCAGAGGAACCCGTCGTGCGCTGCTGTCCGCCGCCATACGCACCCCCGCCGAAGCCTCCAAAACCGCCAAAATCACCGTAATAACCGCCCTGACTTCTGCCCCCGCCAAAGCCGTCATAGCTGTAGCCCTGCTGTTTTTCCTTCATGATCTGGTCGTAAGCCTGCTGCACTTCCTTGAAGCGTTCCTCAGCCTGCGCCTTATTTGGATTATTGATATTTGCATCCGGGTGATACTTCCGGCTCAGATTGCGGTATGCTTTTTTTATTTCGTCATCACTAGCGCCGGGTGATACCCCGAGCACCTCATAAGGATTCGCCACTGTCTTTTTTCCCTTTTTGCTTTTTTAGATTTTTCGTACGACTGGTCGCCGCAGCTTTCTTTTCCTTTAATTCCTTTTTCTGACGTTTTATCTGCAGATATTCGTACCTCGTCCACACACCCGAATAGAGCACATTTCGCAGGATATCCGCATGCTGCAGGATCGGCAGCCGCTCAAAGGACTTGGCGCATTCCGCCATCATACTCGTCAGTAGCTGCCTGCAATAGGTCTCATATTCCCCGCTGTCCGCAACGAACGACAAAATATTATATTGCTTGTTTTTACGGTCTTTTTCCAGATCTTCATAGGCATCCATCAAATAAATAAACTTGCCCATGTAAAAGCCAAAACATCGCAGCTCTTCCGACCACTCGTCCTGCTTCCAGTCAAAGATCTCCGCCAGCATCTCACCCGTCAGCCCTGCCACAAGATCTATATTTGTCTCCTGCCGCGTCTCTGCTGCCGCCAGCTGCTCCAGATAATTTTCCAGAGCAGACAACTGTCTCGGATACTGTTCACCAATCCGCTCATAATCATTATGAAGCGCTTTCACGACCATCTTTTTCGCCACGGAATGCTCATCCCGCCAGTCATCCAGAGAATTGTGATAGGATAATAAAATATTCATATCCGCAGCATATTTCGTTGCATCATTGATCCAGACATTCTGCTTACTGCCGGGATGACGCACACAGCTGAATGCCTCATGTGTATTTTCCAATTCATACAGTCCGCTCAGCAAAATAATAAGAAAGGTCATGTCATAATTCAGGAGCATCTGGCCCTTTTTTCCACAATTTTCCTTTAGCTGCTGGCACAGTCCGCAATAGTATGCCTGATAAGTGATCTTATTCTCTTCTGTCAGTTCTTTTGTATTCGCATGAATATATCCAAACATAGAAACCCCTTATCTCTTCCATCAGCTCTTGCGAACAAATTCCATTTTACATTTCGGGCAGGTAATACAGATCTTTCCATGTCCCTTCGGCACGCGTACCTTTTGCCTGCACTGCGGACACTTGTAAAAATGATAGATCTTCCGCTGCTCCATGTGGTTCTTTGTCTTCTGCCGTTTTACCGCCAGTCCGTAGCGCCAGTTCAGATATTTCTGATTCTGGGCACTCATCTTTGAGATATTTTTGGAAAACATCCGGTAGTAGCAGTAGATCAGCAGCACAATACCTGCAATATAAAAAATTGTCCAGCGCGTAAACAGCGACAACACCAGCAGCACTAACGTAATGCCAAGGTATACTCTGGACAACTGATCATTTCCATATCTGCCATACATAAACTGCTGCATTTTTTCTCGAAACTTCATGATCACACCTCTTTATTTGGTAATTGTTTACTGATATAAAAGGTATGTTAAAACGTTTTTACAGCTTCGTCAATAAAACTGCAGCAAATTTAATACTTTTTTTAGATTCTTTAAAAATAAAATGATTGAGCAGAACGATAAGCCGGGTTATGTCGTTGAATGATCATCTATCTAGGACGCATGTTGCCATGCGCCTCAAGCGACCTACCTGAAGCTGGCGGGCCACGTCATCGCTTCGTTCTGGTCTTGCTTCGGATGGGGTTTACATGGCTACGGCTGTTACCAGCCGCACGGTAGTCTCTTACACTGCCTTTCCACCCTTACCACTGCGCGCAGTGGCGGTATATTTCTGTTGCACTGGCCTGGGAGTCACCTCCACCGGACGTTATCCGGCATCCTGCCCTGTGAAGCCCGGACTTTCCTCACCTGCGGTCTTTCGACACCTGCAGCCGCGATCATTTGTCCTGCTCAACCGAATTTTAATTATGCCATCTTTTACGCGCAAATGCAAGGGAATTTTGTTTTATTTTACCGCAGCAATAACAACTTTTCCTCCGGGATCTCCAATTCGTCCGGCAATCCTTTTTTCTCCAGCAGCTGCCACTGATCCCTCTGTACGAACCAGCAGATTTCCTCGGATCCGTCGCTGCTCCTCAGAAAATATTTTCGCTCAAAAGGCAGCTCTGCCATGCTGTCCACCTTTACCGGGATCCGATTTTCAATAATCCCTTTTGGAAATGTCCCATTCCACAAAACAGGATCCTCCGCAGAAGACTTCCATACCGGAAGAAAATCATGTGCACGAAATCCCACAAAACGGATGTCAGCCGGTATCTCCCGCTGCAGTGTGAGAATGATACCCCAGGCCGGAACCTCCAGATGGTGGCCGTCTACACGCTGCGCAGCTGTGATATTCTTACATCCTGTCAGCCTTGCAGCCTCCTTCCACTGGGGATTTGCAAATATTTCTTTCGTCTTTCCATGACAAACAACTCTCCCCGCAGCCATGATCACCAGTTCCTCACTGAAGCGGTAGATCTCATCCCGGCTGTGGGACACGAGGATCACTGTTCCGTCATATCCTTCCAGCATCTTCATCAGTTCCTGCTGCAGTTGATCTTTGAGGAATGCGTCAAGCGCGGAAAATGGCTCGTCCAGCAGGATCATTTCCGGTTCGTACGCCATGATCCTTGCCAGCGCTACCCTCTGCTGCTGTCCACCGGACAATTCTCCCGGCAGACGGTCTCTTAAGCCCTCCAGACGAAATTTTGCGATCATCTGATCGACGATCCGCCTGTTCTGCTCTTTATTTCCCTTCAGACCAGCTCCGATATTTGCACCCACCGTCATGTTCGGAAATAACGCATAATTTTGAAACAGATATCCGACCTTCCGCTTCTGCGGCTTGATATTCACTCCCCGGTCATACAGCGTATGCCCGTCGACGACAATCTTTCCCTGATCCGGTGTCTCAATTCCGGCAATACATTTTAAGGTCATGCTTTTCCCGCATCCGGAGGCACCCAGAATTCCGATCCGTTTGCAGTCGCTGTGAATTTCAAAATCCAGTTCAAACGTTCCCAGCTTTTTTTTGATCCCGACTTTCATCGACATATGTGCCTCCTTATCCTACCAGCGTTTGACCTGCTTCATCTTTTTTCCTGAGATGAGACTCATCAGGAAGATCACAAGAAATGCGATTAGGATGACGATCACTACCCAGACGCCGGCTGTCAGATAATCCCCGTCCTGGATCACCATGGCGATCCTCTGGGAGATCGTACCTGTCTTTCCCGGAATGTTTCCTGCCAGCATAGAAGTCGCTCCGTACTCGCCCATGGCTCTGGCAAATGTAAGTATCGTTCCCGACATGATGCCCGGTCCTGCCGTGGGCACGACCACCTTCCAGAAGATCGCCATTTCACTCATTCCCAGTGTTCTTCCGGCATAGACCAGGTTCACATCCACCTGCTCAAAGGCTGCTCTCGCATTCCGGTACATCAGCGGAAATGCAATGATAGTAGCGGCGATGATACACCCCAGCCATGTCTGCACCACACTGATGCCAAAATTCTCATACAGCAGAGTGCCCAGCGGACGCCTGCGGCTGAACAAAAGAAGCAGGAAAAATCCCGCAACCGTCGGCGGCAGTACCATGGGCAGTGTCAAAATTCCGTCTGCCACCGCCTTTACCCGCGGTTCTGCATGGATCACTTTTCTCGCCGCATAAATGCCCAGAAAAAAAGAGAGAATGGTTGCCACAACGCCGGTCTTTAACGATATGAACAACGGACTCCAGTCCAGACCTTGCACAATATCCATCAGCTCTTCCATTCGTTTCCTCCATATTATGCATTTGCATATTTTCTCCACGCTCTGCCAGAACGTGCATGTTGTGATTTTGAACAATTACTCCACATTCGTGTCAAAATAGTATTTTTCGTATACTTCCTTTGCGGTATCCGATGTCAGAAAATGAATGAAGTCCAGTGCCGATTTTTTCTGAGCGTCATCTGCCTCATCATTGACGATCTGCGCGATGGGATAAATGACGTTTCCGGTCAACTCATAGCTTACGGTTTCAAGAATCTCAAGCTTGTCCTCATAACCGCAGGTATCTGACTTGTACACCATGCCAACTTCATTAGAGCCCTCTGCAACTGCTGCCGCAACTGCATCGACATTTGCACATTCATTGATCTCTATTCCTCCCAGCGCCTCTGATACCTCAGCTGTCGTAATATCAGCTGCATCTTCTGTTATTGGAAGCATTCCTGCGTTTACCAGCGCCTGACGGGTATATTTGCCCACCGGAACACTGCCGTCCGCCAGTGCAAAGCTCTTTGCTTTGGCGATATCAGATAACCCCGTCACACTTGTCCCGCTGTCTTTATAGGTTACCACACACACCTGGTTATTTACAACATTTGCCCTTGTTCCTTCCACTACCAGCTTTTCTTCCTCCAGCTGATCCATCTGCTTTTGAGCTGCGGAAAAGTACACATCGCAGGCCGCACCTTCTTCAATCTGCGTCATCAGTGTACCAGAGCTGTCATAGCTTGTCACGATCTTCACATTCGGCTTGTCCTCATGATACATGGTGATGAGTTCATCAACAACACGATTCAGACTCTTTGCGGCGAAAATAGTCACCGTAGTCTCACTATTCTTGTCAGAAGCACTATTCTGGCATCCTGCCATTCCCAGCACACATGCTGTAATCAACATTGCAGCTAAAATTTTCTTCTTCATCTATCTTCTCCCTTTCTTGTTTCAAAGAAAATGCTGGTTTTACCTGGCACATTCTCCCTCACTTCCCCGCAGGACACCGAGCCCATGTCCCAGATGCGGAAGCAAAAATTCCAATGCCTCCTGTACTGCTTTCGGGCTTCCCGGCAGGTTGATGATCAGTGTATTCCTGCGAATCCCCGATACCGCACGGCTGAACATCGCTCTGGGCGTGATCGTCATAGAATAATTCCGGATCGCCTCAGCGATCCCGTTTGCCATGCGGTCGCACACAGCGATGGTCGCCTCCGGAGTCACATCCCGGGGTGAAAACCCGGTTCCTCCGGTGGTAAAGATCACATTCAGCTGCCTCTGATCTGCCAGACGGATCAGCTGTCGTTCCAAAGAAGCTCTGTCGTCAGCAAGCAGCAGTGTTTCCTTCACATCATATCCGGCTGCTTCCAGCACCTGTACAATTTTAGGCCCGCTCTGATCCTTCCGCTGCCCGGCCGCGCCTTTGTCACTCAGGGTAATGACAGCAGCCGTAAAGGGCCGATCTTTCTGCGGCGCGATCATCCGGACAGTATCACCGACCTTGATGTGTCCGCCTGTGATCACTTCCGTAAAAACGCCCTCTCTCGGCATGATACAGTCACCCATTTTCTGATAGATCTCGCAATGACTGTGACATTCCTTTCCGATCTGGGTCAGCTCCAGCACTGCATCCCCAATGCAGAATCTGGTTCCCACCGGGAACTTTCGCAAATCAAAGCCTTCCATGATCAGATTCTCTCCGAAGGCACCCAAAGCTACATCTGCCCCTTTCTCCCGGAACTCTTCTATCTTTTCATAGGACAGGAGACTGACCTGACGATGCCATTTTCCTCCATGGGCATCTCCTTCAATCCCCCAGTCCTTCACAAGATCCGCCTCTTTGATCTCATGCTTCTGCGTCCCACGCTTCTCGCTGACACAGATTCCCATGATCTTTCCTACCATACTAGCCTCCGATCTGAACCATATTTTTGTATTCTGTGATGCCCGGCCTCTGTGCAAAGCAGTGCATCTTTGGTTTCCCAAGGACTGCCTGTTCGATCAATGCCCTCACATCATCACTGTTTCCCTCTCTGAGCACTTTTTTCACGGACACTGTATCCCCATAACACAGGCAGGGCTTCAGCTCACCTGTCGCCGTCATTCGTATGCGGTTGCAACGATCGCAAAACACACCGTGAATGGCACTGATAAAGCCGATACTTCCCTGAAATCCGGGAATCCGGTAATACACTGCCGGACCGTTTCCATGGATCCGCTCATCCTTTTGGATATCCGGATAAACCATCTTCATTTTTTGAAGGAGTTTCTCATTCGATACCGTTCGATATTGCTTTCCCGCCCCGATGGGCATCATCTCGATAAAACGCACATCCAGATTCCGTTTTTTTGCAAGCCCCAGCAACCGGTTCCATTCCTCATCATTTACCCCGGGTTGGAGTACTGCATTCACTTTCACCCGAAGTCCCCTGTCCAATGCCGCATTGATCGCTGACAATACACTACGAAGTCCGGTAAATCCGGTGATCTCTTCATAGCGTTTCTCATCCAGCGTATCAAGACTCACATTCACAGCATCAAGCCCTGCCAGCAGAAGTGCTTCCAGATGTGCTTCCAACAAGATCCCGTTCGTGGTCATCGTCACCTGCTCCACCTCGGGAATTTCCTTTATTTTTCGGATCAGACTTGTACATTCTTTACGAACCAGCGGCTCACCGCCGGTGATCTTAAACTTTCGAATCCCCAGCTTTACTGCCTCCCTGCAGACATCTGCGATCTCCTCATAGGTCAGGATCTCGTTCATGGGCACCTGACTAATATCCTGCGGCATACAGTATTTGCACCGGAGATTACAGCGATCCGTAATCGAGATACGCATGTAATCAATCGTTCTTCCATGCAGATCCTTCACAACCATACCTCCTCTTTCTCTAATAATGCCGATTTAAGATTTCATACCTTTCGTCTGTTTCTCTGATGGCTGCCTCTCATATGTTTTTCTGCAGGACAACACAATAACATAAACAGTCTCCTTTGTACATAGAAAAAGCTGACACTATCTGCGTTAGTTCATTGCAGAAGTCATCAGCTTTCACAAGCGGTTTTAGTATTTCATACTAAGGGAGAACCTCATTCCCATGCCCCTATATTACATTTTTTTTATTCTGAAAACAAGTAAATCATGTATCTTTCTTTGATAACTTCACTTCAATACTTTTTCCTGCAACCAGATATCATTCCTGTTCTGCCCTTAATCCGCTTATATAACGCTCCCATAAAAATCCATTGCAGTCTACATAGTTATAAACATTCTTTGTCTGCGTTACACTGTCTGGCAGCCATCCGGTAAAAATATCATCTTCATCACTGGTTTCTGTTCCATTTGCATCTGGCATCGCGATAATTTCCAATGTAGACAGCTCATATTGCTGATACAATCGAATTTGCAGTTCTTCTATGTTCCATGACTCCCATGTCGCACCGCCTTCAGACTGGATGTCATTTATCTCCGTCGATTCACCATACAATTCTTTTAGTTTTTCAGAATATACAGATGCATCCGGATTCTTTAATTCCACAGTAATAATAGAAATGCAGCCATTTTCATCATACATAGTTGCCACTTCTGCTTCCTCACCAAATAATCGAACTGTGTAAGTACGCCCGATCAGAGTAGCCCCGTCTGCCGCAATGTTTTCTTTACCACCGCCAAGCAGTGAAGCCGCTGACTCATCATCCTTTCCCATAATTGAAAGACATTCTTCCAAATTCTCTTTTGTCACATCAGTTGCAACGGAAGATTTTTTCAGTGAAGCATCCGCCTCTGCCGTTGTATTATCCACAATCGTCTCTGCGGAATCTGTCTGTGCTTGCGTGGCTGAAGTATCGGAATCACATCCTGCAACAAAAACCAAAATAAGCGAGGTAATCGCCACTAATAATAATTTCTTTTTCATATGATCACTCCTTTTCTCATAAGTTGTATCTGCTCTTTACTTTATTCACCGGGTATCTCGTCAACTGATCCACTGTCCACCGTGAAGCCTGTATCTTCTCCATATTTTTCATTCAATCCTTTTAACGCATCCTCGGCATCAGACATAGAGTCAAACTGACCGATCATTACGATATAGTTACCGCTCTTTGTTTTTAGCTGCGTTGCTCCATCCGAAGCATATTTTTCATTCAGCAATCCTAATTCTTCGCCATACGGCATTGCTTTGGAACGCAGATCATAGATCATCCGATCCGGCTGATAATCTTCATCTGTCAAAAATCTTATGGAAAGGTAAGCCGGATCTGCATATTCCGTGATCTCATAGGTATAACCACTGTTCAGTACAACGGTGAATCCACACATGGAATCATCACCGATCATGGTGCGATAGACATCCTTTACTGCACTAGTTGCAAGCATGTTTTCTCTGATCGTTTCAAAATCGATACCTCGAACTCCATGCAGTGTGAGACACATGCGATTCGGTGCCATCAGATGCGCCACAGAATACACAGGCGCTGTATTCATTTTTCCGGAATGACTTTCAAAATGTATCTCCACATGTTCTCCCTGCAAAGAAGTTTCTGTATAAGCACCATCTGTCCGTTCGCCGCCCGAACCGACATGAAGCACCCGTACAACAGCTCCCAGCACGGGAATTTGAGAAGCATAAGAGTAAATCGGATTTACATTCGCTCCACAAAACATGACACAAAAAACAGCCGCAGTTCCCATCACCCATTTGTATATTTTTTTGTATGGCACTCCTTTTCCTCACGTCTCACATTATTCCAAATAACCTGGTCCAGTTTCTCCGGAATAGGGATGCGATCATATTTTTCTTTTCCTGTATTCATCATTTTCCTCCCTTCTTCAATGAACGCTCGCATTTTGCCCAATGCGCGGTATATTCGCGACTTGACCGTTGGTTCCGGCTCCTGTAATATTTCTGCTATTTTCACAAAAGAATATTCTTCAAAATAGCGAAGTAAAACACAGGCACGATCTCGCTCAGACAGCGCATCCAATGCTTCAAACAGATCCATGGAGTCTTCCGGCTGCAGATCACCTTCCGTGACTTTCATCACATCTATGGTGTCCTCTTCACAATAAACCAATCGCGTATTTTTTCGTATGTAGTCGATCGCCGCATTGATCACGATCCGCGTCATCCATGTATCAAAATATTCGGGCTGCTTCAAAGTATGTAGTTCCTTCAGGCCTTTATAGGTGGCTTCACCAATGATATCCAATGCATCATGTTCATTTTTCACATAGGAATATGCAATGCGATAATACTTTGTTTTCTGCTCCTGCAGCCTTTTGGCAAACTCATTTTTATCCATACAACTCTTTTTCACATCATCACCTCCTTATGAGTATCTTCGTCTGATATGTGCTTTCATCTATTAGACGTACTTCAACATGAAATCGATGCATGAAATTTTACTTATTGTATCGCATTTTATAACGCCATTGAAAAATGCACAGCTATAACATGACTGCCTGCAAGACATTAAAAATGCAGCCTATATGATATTATTTTCATATAAGCTGCAAAGCTAAAATATATAACAAACAATCCATTATTGCCGACCGTCACAGGAAAGCTATACATTCCCTTTGTGCGAAGCTCCGGATCTAAAGGATGTCCCATCGTACTAATCGATACATTGGGCGCAAATAAACAGTTTTCACCAATGGTTCAGCAGCTGTCTGTAACACTTTCCGGCAAACCTGTCCTCGTTACGTTCCTGATGAGACTGTGGAAAGGTGGTCTAAGCTCAATAATTACTGTAAATATGACCTCAGTTTATCATGAATCAATTCCGCAAACGATCATCTTATCTCTCAAGCAGTTTTTTGTAACTCAGGTCAATTGCAAATGCACCGAGCGGAGCCGTCAATACAATGGCAAGTACAGCTACCGTCAACATCATATCTCCGCATCCAAGTCCCAGACTTAACGGAATTCCTCCGATCGCCGCCTGAACAGTGGCCTTCGGCGTATATGCCATCATAGAAAATGCTCGTTCCTTCGCGTTTAAATCTGTTCCCAGAAGGCAGACAAACACACCAAACATCCGAAGAACCAGCGCACCTGCGATCACGATCAGCGCTTTTGCTCCAACCTTACCCAGATAACTGATATTTATGGTGGCGCCGACCAGAACAAACAGGAACACCTCCGCCGCCACCCACAGCTTGTTATATTTTGCAGATAGCCGGGTGGATGCCTCCCATCTGTATTTCTGCAGGGCAACGCCGATAAACATGATTGCGATCAGTGCAGAAAATGTGATTGGTGTTTGCAAAGCATCCTCGGCTGCCACCAAAATAAACGACAGAGAAAGTATGATGAGGATCTTGATCGTATCACGGATATGAACCCTCTCAAAATATTTTGCAAGCACCCAGCCACTGAACAAGCCGATCAAAATTCCCAGCGCGATCGATACCGGAATGTTTACAAATCGAATGACTGACACTCCGTTGCCCTGTATCATGCTTATAAAAGTCGTAAACAAAACGATCACATACACGTCATCAACGGAAGCCCCCGCCAGAATCAGCTGCGGAATACCCTGCTTCGTTCCATAGCCCTCCTCCATCAATTTCACCATTCGCGGAACAACTACCGCCGGCGAAACTGCTGCCAGAACAGCTCCCATTATGGCTGCTTCCAGCATAGATAATCCCAACAGCTTTGGTGCAAGAAGTATCATACCGACCAGTTCAAAGCTTGCCGGGACAAAACACATCATGACCGCCGGTCTTCCGATCTTTTTGATCCCTGAAATATCAAGGCTGAGTCCTGCCCTTGTCAGGATAATGATGAGTGCGATCTTTCTTATTTCTGATGATATGGAAAGGATCGATCCATCGATCAGGTCCAATACATACGGTCCAAGCAAAATACCTGTAGCTAGCATTCCCAGCAGGCTTGGCAGTTTGCTCTTTTGGCAGATCCAGCCTAACGTCATACCGACCAGCAGGATCAGTGCGATACTAAGTAACATATCCATCCTCCTTTGTACGCACAGAGACGAGATACGCCTTGCGCATCTCGTCTCTGGTATCTCTCTGGTATCTACACATTAAAACAACTGCCTCCAATAAACTCCCGCACCAGTGAATTATGATGAATGTTCTCACTGGGCACTGCAAGAAAATAGTCGAGGAATTTCAGCAGGCGCTTTGCCTCCACATACTCCGGTGCATCTTTAGGGATGTTGAACAGCAATGGTTCGGCGTAGATCTTGAGCACCGCCAACTCGTAGAGCAGCGCAGAATTAAAGATATAGTCTGCCTCTTCCTGAAACGGGAAAATATATTTCTCCTCGCCTCTGCGCACGGAATCCCACATCGCGATCGTTTCCTGAGCAGAGGTATTTCGTGTTCTGGCATCGCGGACGATCCGGCGGATCAGTCTGCCATCCGTAGTAGGCAATGCATTATGCTCATCAACCGCAAGCTGCGTCAGGGCACTGATATAGATCTTAAACTTGCTCTCTCCCGGCAATGAATAGGACAATTTGTCGTTCAGCCCGTGAATGCCCTCGATGACCAGAATATCCTCCGGTCCCAGCTGCATATATTTTCCACGGTACTCCCGCTTTCCGGTCTTAAAATTAAAGATCGGCAACTCCACGCGCTCACCTGCCAGCAGTGCAGACATATCCTTGTTGAACAGCTCCACATCCAGCGCCTCCAGGCACTCAAAGTCATAATTTCCATTCTCATCACGAGGCGTCTTATCCCGATCCAAATAATAGTCATCCAATGGGATCGGATGCGGCTTTAATCCTAATGCAGACAGATGGATCGACAAACGGTGGGAAAAGGTCGTTTTACCGGAAGAAGAAGGGCCTGCGATCATGATAAATTTCTTATTTCCGGCATTCGCTATCATATCAGCTAACTCTCCGATGCGCGACTCCATCTGTGCCTCCTGCATCAGGATGATGTCCTGTATCCTTCCGGTGGCGATCGCCTCATTGAGTTCACCGATATTTTTTACGCCCATCTTCTCACCCCACAGACTACTCTCCCTCTGTGTGGCAAACAGCTTGTCGGAGGGATGATATTCGCTGACGACACCAGTCTTTGCATCTGGATATAGCAGCACAAAGCCATTGCTGTAACGAACCAGATCAAAATTGTTCACATATCCGGTAGAAGGCAACATGTAGCCGTAAAAATAATCGCGGTATCCACCCAGCTCATAAATATTCACACGGGAGCTGCGACGATAACCAAAGAGCTTTTCCTTATCTGTCATACCCAGCTCGTGAAACAGCTTCACCGCTCCGGCCGTCGAATGATTCTCCTTATTGATGGGCAGATCTGCTTCTATCAGGCGGTGCATCTGTACGCCCAGCTCCTGCAGCAGTTCATCCGTCGCTTCCATATCTGTACCGGTCAGTTCACAGTACTGGCCATTTCCGGTGGTCTGCAGCACGCGAACGCCTACACCTTTTTCCCCATAGAGATCGTCCAGCGCTTTCTGCATCAGTAGAACAACGGTGCGGCGGTATGCCTTCACCCCCGGCTTATCAGCCACTGTCACGAAGGAAATCCGGCCATCCTCCTTTACCGTCTTATTCAGTTCACGCAGTCTTCCATTAAAAAACACAAGGACAATCTGCTGCTCATAGTTCTTCTGATAATCCTTTGCGATCTGCTCAAAGGTTGTTCCCTGTTCGTATTTCGCCTCATTGCCATCAATCATGATCCTGCTCATTTCATACACCCCACATTTTTCCAAGTTCTGACTTACTACAACACATCCATATCAAACACGCGCGGGGACTCGTCACATTGTAGCCATCACTTTCAGACTACGATAAAGGGATCTCTGCGCGCCTGCGCACAGACTTCCACACCCTGTACATGTTCCTTCAAATACCGTTCCATATAGCTTATAAAAATATGCTCAATACCATAATGCCCGGCATCAACGATACTTAACCCCTGCGCCACTGCATCGATTCCGCTATGATGATCAATGTCACCTGTGATGAGCACCTGTGCACCCGCCGCAAGGGCATCTCTGATGGTACTTTTTCCGGAACCGGGACAGATCGCCACGCGGCTGATCCGTTCATTCCTTGCACGGAACACCCTGACATGATCCAGTCCGAAGCCATGCTTGACAACTGCGCACAGTCCTCCCAGTGACTCTGTCTCCGGCAGTGTTCCCACCACACCGATGCCAAATGTTTTTCCATCATATTCAAAAACATCTGCCAGTGGAGCTTCCACAGAAAGCCCTATGCGCGCTGCTGCCAGTTCACCCATCTTTGCCGCATCAAAATTTGTATGCATGGCATAATAACTCATCTGAGAACGCAAAAGTTCCACAATACGCGCACTGATAAAATGGTCACTGTTGATCTTTTTGAGGGGCGAAAAGATCAGCGGATGATGGGTCAGTAAAAGTTCTGCCCCTGTCTCCTTTGCCTGCGCGATGGCAGCCTCATCTGCATCCAATGCAAGAAACACCCTGGTAATATCCTGCCTGCGGTCTCCCACCAGAAGTCCCACATTATCCCAGTCCTGCGCCATAGCCTCCGGCGCAAGCTTCTGCAATTGCATAATGATCTCATTTAATATCATATGACCGCCACCCTCTTTCGTGTACTCGTTCTTTGAAATCCATGTTTTCAAGTAACTGCTTTATTTTTTCACCACTCATTTTCCATATACGCCTTCGCCGCCTCATTACGTTTCATTTTTTCCATAATCTCCGCTCTGCGCAGCTCAATCCGTTGTGCCCCTGCACCGTCCCGTGACGGCAGTCCTGCCAGTATCTGCCGGCACTGTCTGTATTCTTTTTCCAAAAATGACGAAAGCACCGGATGATGCGCGGCTAACAACCGATGCCCGTATGCATCCAGCACTTCAACCGATAATCCACTCTCCTCAGAAAACGCCAAAACATCTGATTTTCTTTTCGGAAGCACCCGCAGGATCGGATAATATTTTCCATCCTCCAGCACCAGATCCTCTGTCTCTACAAAATAGTTATTTTTTCGCAAAAACGCACGCACACCGGCAAGCTCTGACTGTGGCCCCAGGATCAGCTGGTCAAGGGTGCGGATCACCGTCTCACCCCGGCTTAAAATATCCATAATCAGATTGCCCCCCATGCCTGCGATGATCACTGCATCCGCCTCTCCGGGAGACAATTTTTCCAGTCCATTTGACAATCTGGTCTCTATGTAGTCCCCCAACGCCTCCTGATCAATGTGTGCTCTTGCCCGCAGCAATGGTCCTTCGTTAATGTCCATGGCAATCGCCCGCTGCATACATCCGCTTTGAACAAGATAAATTGGGAGATAGCCATGGTCACAACCCACATCTGCCAGCGTATCACCGGCACACACCTGTCCCGCAATGTGTAGCAGACGTTCTGATAAACGATGTAACTGCTCACGGTCTACGCGGTTTGGCTCCGATCTGTCCTGAATCGTTACGAAACGCTTCATATTTTTACTCCAGATAATCCTTTAATTTTCTGCTGCGGCTGGGGTGGCGCAGCTTGCGCAGTGCCTTCGCCTCAATCTGGCGGATACGCTCTCTGGTGACATTGAACTCCTTGCCCACCTCTTCCAGTGTTCTGGCACGACCGTCCTCTAAACCAAAACGCAGCGTAAGCACCTTTTTCTCACGCTCTGTCAGGGTACTTAAGACTTCCTCCAGCTGCTCCTTTAACAGTGTAAATGCAGCTGCATCCGCAGGTACCGGCACATTGTCGTCCTGAATGAAATCGCCCAGATGAGAATCCTCCTCCTCACCGATCGGAGTCTCTAAAGATACCGGCTCCTGAGAAATCTTTAAGATCTCACGCACACGATCCACCGGCATGTTCATCTCTGCTGCGATCTCCTCAGGGGTAGGTTCACGGCCTAATTCCTGCAATAACTGTCTGGATACACGGATCAGCTTGTTGATCGTCTCTACCATATGAACCGGAATACGGATCGTACGTGCCTGATCTGCAATGGCGCGGGTGATCGCCTGACGGATCCACCAGGTCGCATAAGTAGAAAACTTGTATCCCTTGCGGTAATCGAACTTTTCTACTGCCTTGATCAAACCAAGATTACCTTCCTGGATCAGATCGAGGAAAAGCATGCCGCGTCCCACGTAACGCTTTGCGATGCTGACCACGAGACGTAAGTTTGCCTCTGCCAGCCGCTGCTTTGCCTCCATATCGCCAAGCTCCATACGATTTGCCAGCTCAATTTCCTCCTCTGCAGACAACAGCGGCACCTTACCGATCTCCTTTAAATACATACGCACCGGATCCTCAATGCTGACACCGTCAGGCACAGACAGGTCGATCTGCTCTACTTCTACCTCGTCCTCATCGTCCAAAAGGATATCCTCATCATCATCGGAAATGCGCAGCACATCGATGTTGTGCGCTTCCAAAAATTCAAGAATTTCCTCAAACTGCTCTGCATTCAGGTTCATATCCTTGAAATGATCACTGATCTCCTGATACTCCAGCATATTCTTCTTTTTCTTTGCCGTCTCCAGCAGCTCGTTCAACTTAGCCAGAAACTGCTTCTGGGCTTCCGCCGCTGCAGCAGCAGCCTCTGCGCTCGCCTTGTCGTTTTTTGCTTTCGTAGTTTTCTTGTTCTCCATTTTGTTTCCATCCTCTCATGGTTAGTATATATATTGTCCTGTTTTAAAGGTTTTATGTATGTTAACGCTTGCTGGCCTTCGCTGCCTCAATAAAGCGCTGCACATCCTCCAGACTCGTCACATCCACCTGTTCTTTTTTCGCCTCCAAACTATCACGTCTGATGCGGGCGATCACATCCCGCAGCGCCTTCTCCTGCTCCTGTACCGATGTCAGCTCCGGAAGCCTTGCATGAAACAGCCCCGCTACGGTACGCTGTTCCTCCTCATCAGAGAAAGTGCTGATGATCTGTGCAGGATTCACTGCTCCTTTTTTATACTGATCATATATGAGCGTAGCTACCTTTCGGTAAAGTTCCTCGGTAAAATCCTCCGGCGAAACCTCATACCTGATCTGCTCGTAGAGCTCCGGCCGGTCCACCAGCCAGGTCAAAAGCAGCTTTTGTGCCTGATGATTGCCGTCCTCACGCTTATTTTTATGGTTCATGCCGGATTTCAGCTGCGTGGGGTTTTCCTGCGGTTTTGCACCGATCCCCTTTGCTCCCAGCGTATTGACCAGCCTGCGCAGCTGCTCGTACCCGATATGATAGCGCTCTGCCGTAGCTGTAATATAGTTTTCCCGTTCCAATTCCTCAGAAAAGCCCAGCAGACGGCGCGCCACCTCATTGTGAAACGCAGTCTTGCTCTCCGGATCTCTCATATCATAATTCTGTTCCAGTACACGCAGTTCAAAAAAGAAGCTGTTTTCTGCATTATCGATACGCTTCTGGAACTCCTCAGCGCCCAATGCCTTAATAAACTCGTCAGGATCCTTGTATGGCTCCATATGGATAACCTTCGCGGTCAGACCCACCTCTTTTAAGATCGGGATCGCACGAAGCGCTGCTTTGATACCTGCACCATCGCTGTCAAAGGTCAGATAAACTTCTTTTGTATAGCGCTTTAACAGGCTGGCATGCCCTGTCGTAAAGGCCGTTCCAAGAGATGCCACCGCATTATCAAAGCCTGCCTGATGCAGCGCGATCACGTCCATATATCCCTCGCACAAAAGCATCTGGGGCTTTTTTGTAGACTTGGCGATATGCAGTGCATAGAGATTTCTGGATTTATCGAAAATCTGTGTCTCCGGCGAATTTAAATATTTGGGTTCCCCTTCACCCATCACACGCCCGCCAAAGCCGATCACCTTGCCGCGCATATCCATGATTGGAAACATTGCACGATTCCAGAACTTATCATGTCCGCCATGTCTCTCATCAAAGCTCACCAGACCCGAGTCCTTTAAAAGCGAATCCTCATAACCTTTATTTTTCAAATAACGGTACAGATCGTCGCTATACTTGTCCGAATAGCCCAATCCAAATTTGCGCATTGTCTCATCGGAAAGTTCTCTCTTGTGAAAATACTCATACGCCTGTCTGCCGCGCGGACTGCGCAGCAGTGCATAATAATACTTTGCTGCTTCCTTCTGAACCTCCAGCAGCCGGCTCCGCTTATCCGCCTGCTGCTTTGCCTCCGGCGAAACCTCCTGTTTTGGAAGCTCTACGCCCGCCCGGTCTGCCAGCTCCTGCAGCACCTCCGGAAATGTCTCATTCTCATAATTCATAAGAAATGTGATGACATTTCCCCCGGCTCCGCATCCAAAACAGTAATACATCTGCTTTGACGCAGATACTGTAAAGGATCCGGTTTTCTCATTATGAAAGGGGCACAGACCTACATAGTTACTGCCCCGTTTGTGCAATTTTACATACTGTGAGATCACATCCACGATATCACTGCGCGAACGTACCTCTTCTACTAAATCATCGGAATATAAAGGCATCCTAATTCACCTGCCATGCCAATGGTATAAAATACTCGTTAAATTTTGCAATTGCATACTGATCCGTCATACCTGCAATATAGTCACAGACTACGCGATCCTGCTTTTCACCGGCATCGATCATTCTGGTAAACTGTTCCGGCATGATGTCCGGCTGCTCCATATAAAAATAAAACAGCTTGCGCAAAAGCTCTTTTGCTTTTGCTTCCTCCACCTTTGCCACTGAACCGCGGTAGAGATTGTCAAACATAAACTGACGCAAACCACGCATCGCCGTATCCACCTCTGGAGACATACATATATCATTTTTATCCATGCTGTTGATAATGATATTATGTACCAGTGTATCCAGCCGCTCCCTTGGGCTGTTTCCCAAAACTCTGCGATATTCGACCGGAATATCATCCTCACGGAGAATTTTTGCCCGGATCGCATCGTCAATATCATGATTGATATATGCAATCTTGTCAGAGAGACGCACAATGCGGCCCTCCAGCGTATGTGGCATGAGACTGGTCTGATGATTGCGGATGCCATCTCTGACCTCCCACGTCAGATTCAGTCCCTGGCCGTCTTTTTCCAGGCACTCTACCACGCGCACACTCTGCTCATTGTGGGAAAAACCTCCCTCACAGAGCTGATTTAAGACCTGTTCTCCCGCGTGTCCGAAGGGTGTGTGTCCCAGATCGTGCCCCAGCGCGATGGCCTCCACCAGATCCTCATTCAGCCGCAAGGCTTTTGCTATGGTACGCGCATTCTGAGAAACTTCCAGCGTATGGGAAAGTCTCGTGCGGTAATGGTCTCCCTTTGGTGTCAAAAATACCTGCGTTTTGTTTTTCAGGCGCCTGAAAGCTTTACTGTGCAGGATCCGATCCCGATCCCGCTGAAAGACCGGACGGATGTCACACTGCGGTTCCTCCCTGTCCCTTCCAATTGAATTTTCATCCATGCATGCGTAGGGGCTCAGCATCGTATGCTGGCGTCGTTCCAGTTCTTCTCGAATTGTCATATGCGCGTTGTTCCTTTCTTGAACGATCAAAAAACATAACAACCACCAATTTACCTAGTATATATATTCCGCGTTTTTGACAAATTTCCTTTTTTGTTTGGATTTTTTTGAAAAAATTCTTTTACGCCAATTTCAGGCAGAACGACTGCCCGCCCACTGCCCTTGTCATTCTGCCTGATCACTTCTCATTTTCCGCAAGAAGCCAGACGACCCGACCAGTTCTGAATAGACGTTACTTCTAATACTTATAGATCTTGTCTGCCACGGCTTTCGCCACTTTATATACAGGGCTCTCCATGCGCCGTTTCACATTCTTCAGTTCCTCACGGATATGAATCTGCTGGGGGCAGTGTTTCTCACATTTGCCACAGCCCACGCACTTTGATGCCACTGTTTTGTCCTGCCGCAGGGTCGTACACATAAAATATGCCATCATGCCACCGAACCAGCTGTCTGTATAGCTGCGATTATATGCCTGAAAACAGGTGGGAATATCCACCCCCTGTGGACACGGCATGCAATAACCACAGCCTGTGCAGCCAACCTTGACACTCTTATTAATCGCTGTCTTGACCCGCTCAAATACCTCTAAGTCTGCCTGCGTCAATTCGTTGGCACATGCCCCGGATGCAATACGGCAATTTTCCTCCACCTGAGCTACATCGTTCATACCGGAAAGGATCACATTTACCTGTTCGTGATTCCAGATCCATCGCAGTCCCCACTCTGCAGGTGTCCAGTTCTTACCGGCAGATGCAAACTCTTTTTTTGCCGCATCGGGCAACTGGTTCACCAGCCTGCCGCCACGCAGAGGTTCCATGATAATGACAGGAATCCCCTTTTCATGGGCGTAGTTTAGTCCGTCAATCCCCGCCTGCGTATATTCATCCATATAATTAAACTGTATCTGGCAAAAATCCCAGTCATAAGCATCGATCAATTCCTTAAACTTCGCAGTTCCGCCATGAAAGGAAAAACCGATATTTTTGATAGCACCCGACTCCTTTTTCTGACGGATCCAATCCTGAATGCCAAGATCAGTCAGACGCTGCCACGTTGCCGGATCATTGAGCATATGCATCAGGTAATAATCAATATAATCCGTCTGCAAACGCTCCAGTTCCTCCGCAAAATAACGCTCCATGTCCTCGATCTTCTTTATATAATAATGGGGAAGTTTCGTTGCGATCTTTACACGATCACGATAGCCATACTTTGCAAGGAATTTTCCAAGACATACCTCGCTGCCACTATAAGTATACGCAGTATCAAAGTAGTTGACGCCCTTTTCTACCGCCAGCGCCATCTCCTTCTCTGCCTTCTCCTGGTCAATCACCGTGCCCCTCTTCGTGTAACGCAGGCAACCGTAGCCCAGTATGGACAGTTCATCTCCGTTTTTCTGATTTGTACGATAATTCATATCCATGCTCCGCAACGCTCACGATCCGTTGCGGTTCTCCTTTCATTTTTATTCCTTGCCTGTAACTGTTCAGTACCTTCACAGTTACGATGCAAAAATCCATGAAAATCGTCTTCGACGATGGGATTTTTGCACTCCTGAATCATTTTCTCACGGTCTACGCGGTTCCGCTCCGACCTGTTCTGAATAGTTACCCTTGCCTTTCTAATATTGACGTAACATCTGTGAAAAGCTGCAACGCAATCGTATGTTGCCTCCTCAAAGTATTTGAAAACCGATATGAAACAGATTTTCGGTAAAACATTTTAGAAAATAAAAATAGGAAGCCGTAACGACTTCCTATCTGCAATGCAGAAGATGGGACTTGAACCCACACGATATTGCTACCACAGGCACCTGAAGCCTGCGCGTCTGCCAATTCCGCCACTTCTGCGTTTCCTTTCGACATGTGTATGTCGAACTGACAAAAGCTATTGTATCTTTTTAGTTCTCATTTGTCAACCATTATTTTAAAATTTTTTAAAAAAATTTTTTCGACTTTTTACTTGACATTTACAATTTCATTTGTTATTATAATACGGTCGCAAGACAACAGCGACAAATGCGGAAGTGTCGGAATTGGCAGACGAGCAAGACTAAGGATCTTGTGACCGCAAGGCCGTGTGGGTTCAAGTCCCATCTTCCGCATTGCAAGTGTTTTAGTTAAAAGTCTTAAGAATTAGCGGTTCTTAAGGCTTTTTCTTTTGTTTCAAAAGGAACAATCTTGAGGTAGCCAGATACATTTTGAGGTAGCGGCTCTCCACTATTAAAAGTATTCCAACGATTGCTAATATCACTAATAAAATCGTCACTTCTAGCAAAAGTATAGTGATTTAGATTTGTTTGAACTGAATGTCCTAAAATCTTGGCTCTTTCAGCTGGTGTTAATCCCATCGGAACAAATACATAGGAATTTAATGCCATACGAAATGCATGATTATTGCTTAATCTCAA
>JALFNQ010000247.1 GCA_022773965.1 Lachnospiraceae bacterium | reverse complement strand
CTTTGGGTTGTCCTTCCGAGCTTTGTCTGGAAGAAAATTTAGAGGAGACAAAGAAGAAGAGAATTGTATTTATTGCTGGTGGTCTTGGAACAGCTCCGGTATATCCTCAGGTAAAATGGCTGCATGAGCATGGCGTGGAGGTTGATGTGATCATGGGTTCCCGTACCAAGGACCTGCTGTTTTACATGGATGAGATGAAAGCTGTCTCAAAGAACTGCTATATCTGCACCGATGATGGAAGTTTTGGATTCCACGGCGTTGGAACTGCACAGCTTCAGGCACTGTATGATGATGGCGTGACTTATGATCACTGCGTTGCGATCGGACCGATGATCATGATGAAATTTGTATGTATCCTGACGAAAAAGCTGAACCTTCCGACTATCGTTTCCATGAATCCGATCATGGTAGACGGAACCGGTATGTGTGGCGCCTGCCGTCTGGTTGTAGGAGATCAGGTGAAGTTTGCATGCGTGGACGGACCGGAGTTTGACGGACATCTGGTTGATTTTGATCAGGCGATGAAGAGAATGCAGCAGTATAAGACCGAAGAGGGCAGAGCAAAGCTTGCCTTAGAGGAGGGCGATACCCATCACGGCGGCTGCGGACATTGTGGAGGTGACAAGTAATGGAAGGAATGACAAGAGTACCTGTTCGTGAGCAGGATCCGAAGGTACGTGCTACAAATTTTGAAGAAGTATGTTTAGGTTATAATGAGGAGGAAGCTGTTGAGGAGGCAAAGCGCTGCCTGAACTGTAAGAATCCTTTGTGTGTACAGGGGTGTCCTGTATCCATCAATATTCCCGCGTTTATCCAGAAAGTAAAGGAGCGCCAGTTTGAGGAAGCTTATCAGATCATCAGCGAGTCCTCAGCGCTTCCGGCAGTGTGTGGTCGTGTGTGCCCCCAGGAGAGCCAGTGTGAGGGAAAATGTATCCGCGGAATCAAGGGCGATCCGGTGTCTATCGGAAAGCTGGAGCGATTTGTGGCTGACTGGGCAAGAGAGAATGGTATCAAGCCCAAAAAGGCAGAAAAACTCAATGGACATAAGGTTGCTGTTATCGGTTCCGGCCCTGCAGGACTGACCTGTGCCGGAGATCTGGCAAAGCTTGGCTATGAGGTGACGATCTTTGAGGCACTGCATGAGGCAGGTGGTGTACTCAGCTACGGTATTCCGGAGTTCCGTCTCCCGAAGACCAAGGTTGTTGCAGCAGAGGTAGAAAATGTAAAATCTCTGGGTGTTAAGATCGAGACAAACGTTGTGATTGGAAAGTCTACAACTATTGATGAACTGATCGAGAATGAGGGATTTGAGGCTGTATTTATCGGTTCCGGTGCCGGACTTCCCAGATTTATGGGTATCCCGGGCGAGCAGGCAAACGGCGTATTCTCTGCCAATGAGTTCCTGACCAGAAACAATCTGATGAAAGCATTTATGGATGGCTATGATACTCCTATCAGCCGTGGAAAAAAAGTAGTTGTTGTGGGTGGTGGTAACGTAGCGATGGATGCTGCCAGAACGGCTCTTCGCCTTGGCGCAGAAGTTCATGTTGTATATCGTCGTGGCGAGGCGGAGCTTCCTGCCCGTGTGGAGGAGGTTCACCACGCAAAGGAAGAGGGAATTATCTTTGACCTGCTTCAGAATCCAACCGAGATCCTTGTGGATGAGAATGGCTGGGTAAAGGGCATTAAGATCATTAAGATGGAGCTTGGAGAGCCGGATGAGTCGGGAAGAAGAAGTCCGGTGGAGATTCCCGGATCTGAATATGAGATTGAGGCAGATACTGTGATCATGTCTCTGGGTACTTCTCCGAATCCTTTGATTTCCTCTACAACAAAGGGGTTGGAGATCAATCGCAGAAAATGTATTGTAGCTACTGAAGATACCGGTGCAACCTCAAAAGAGGGTGTATATGCAGGTGGTGACGCAGTGACCGGTGCAGCGACTGTAATCCTTGCAATGGGCGCAGGAAAGGCTGCTGCAAAGGGTATTGACGAGTATTTATCTGCAAAATAAAAGGAGAGTTTAGAAGATGAAAAAAGCATGGGACGCATGGACAAATATCAGTCTCGTGATCCGTATCCTGATCGGATTGATCATCGGTGCACTGCTGGGACTGATTGCGCCACAGGCAACAGCGATTGGTATTTTAGGAGATATTTTTGTGGGCGCGTTGAAGTCGATTGCGCCGTTGCTGGTATTTTTCCTTGTCATTAGCTCACTGAGCAATGCGACAAACAGTCACGGGGGTGTCATCCGTACAGTGATCGTTTTGTATATGTTCAGTACTTTTTTGGCAGCTTTTATCGCTGTCATCGCCAGTAGACTGTTTCCGGTAGAGATGGTTCTGGTGGATGCGGTGACTGATACGGCTGCACCTCAGGGCGTTGTTGAGGTGTTAAAAAACCTGCTGATGAATGTTGTTTCCAATCCGGTTTCATCCATCGCAAATGCCAATTATGTGGGAATTCTTGCATGGGCGGTTCTGATCGGACTAGCATTCAAGGCTGCAAATGATACGACAAAGAAAGTACTGAATGATATTTCAACCGCACTGTCACAAGTGGTCACATGGATCATCAATCTGGCGCCCTTTGGAATTCTTGGATTGGTATTTACGACTGTTTCACAGAATGGTATGGATATTTTTACTTCCTACGGAAAGCTGCTGCTGTTACTGGTTGGATGTATGCTGTTCATCTACTTTGTGACCAATCCGATCCTTGTATACTGGTGCATTCGCAAAAACCCGTATCCGTTGATCCTGAAATGCCTGAAAAAGAGTGCAATCACGGCGTTCTTTACCCGTAGCTCCGCAGCAAACATTCCTGTCAATATGAAGGCATGTGAGGAGTTCGGACTGGACAAGGATACCTACTCTGTGACGATCCCGCTGGGTGCGACGATCAATATGGACGGGGCAGCGATCACTATCACAGTTATGACAATGGCTACTGCGGCAACGCTGGGAATCAGTGTGGATCTTCCTTCTGCGATCATCCTCAGTATTCTGGCGGCATTGTCTGCATGTGGTGCTTCTGGTGTTGCTGGTGGTTCTTTGCTGCTGATCCCGCTTGCATGTTCACTGTTCGGTATTTCCGATACGGTTGCTTATCAGGTGGTAGCTGTTGGATTTATCATCGGTGTAGTGCAGGATTCGGTTGAAACTGCACTGAATTCTTCTTCTGATCTGCTGCTTTCTGCGGCGGCTGAGATGCGTCAGTGGCGACTGAACGGGAAAGAAATAAGGTATTAACAGTAAAAAACACGGCTGAAATTTCAGCCGTGTTTTTTATCGAATAGGAAACTTCGTCTCCTATACGATAAAAGCCTCCGGCAGGATGCGCACTCGCGCGAAGATGTAATATGTCGCAAGCGACCGCGCTCGGCGCGAGAATGTGCCAAGGCACATTCTTTTTTACTCTAAGATACAGTTCATCAATTTGTCATTCATCTCGGGACTCATGATGCAGAAGCGGATGTAGCGGTCATCGAGGAACGGGAAGGTTGAGAAGTCGCGGATCATCATGCAGCGGCGGATCGCCTTGTCAAAGAGCGTCTCGCTGGTCTGATCCTCACGGAGAAGCTTTACCAGCAGGAAGT
>JALFNQ010000225.1 GCA_022773965.1 Lachnospiraceae bacterium | reverse complement strand
TCTACAGTATGTTCCGGCTTTGATATTTTTTTCACACAAAGAGCGGAACGCATATAACAAATACTAATTATTGAAAGGAGACTTACAATGATTTACACAAAGGAAGTTGAAAACATGTGTCCCGTAGCAAAGGGCGCAAAGCATGAGCCGGCTCCGATTCCTGAGGAGGGCAAGTGGGTACACTCTAAGAAGATCGAGGACATTTCCGGTTTCACACACGGTGTGGGCTGGTGTGCTCCCCAGCAGGGTGCCTGCAAGCTGTCTTTGAACGTAAAGAACGGTATCATCGAGGAGGCTCTTGTTGAGACCATCGGATGTTCAGGTATGACCCACTCAGCAGCTATGGCAGCAGAGATCTTACAGGGAAAGACCATCTTAGAGGCATTAAACACAGACCTTGTATGTGACGCCATCAACACCGCTATGAGAGAACTGTTTTTACAGATCGTTTACGGACGTACCCAGAGTGCATTCTCTGATGACGGACTTGCCATCGGTGCAGGACTTGAGGATCTTGGAAAGGGACTTCGCTCACAGGTTGGTACCATGTACGCTACCAAGGAGAAGGGCGTTCGTTACTTAGAGATGGCAGAGGGCTACGTTACCGGTATCGCATTAGATGCTGACAACGAAGTGATCGGATATCAGTTCGTTTCTCTTGGAAAGATGACTGACTTCATCAAGAAGGGTGATGATCCGAACACTGCATGGGAGAAGGCAAAGGGTCAGTATGGCCGCGTTCAGGATGCAGTAAAGATTATCGATCCCAGATGCGAGTAATCAAAAAACAGGAGAAAAGGAGGAACAATAAAAATGGCATTATTTGAATCATATGAAAGAAGAATTGACCAGATCAACGCTGTGTTAAACAGCTATGGTATCAGCTCTATCGAGGAGGCAGAGAAGATCACAAAGGACGCTGGTCTTGACGTATATGAGCAGGTTAAGAAAATTCAGCCCATCTGCTTCGAGAATGCATGCTGGGCATACACCGTAGGTGCAGCAATCGCGATCAAGAAGGGTGCGCTTCGCGCTGCTGACGCTGCTGCGGCAATCGGTGAGGGACTTCAGGCTTTCTGTATTCCCGGATCTGTTGCAGACCATCGTAAGGTAGGTCTTGGACATGGTAACTTAGGAAAGATGCTTCTTGAAGAGGAGACCGAGTGCTTCTGCTTCTTAGCAGGTCACGAGTCATTCGCAGCTGCTGAGGGTGCGATCGGTATCGCTGAGAAGGCAAACAAGGTACGTCAGAAGCCGCTGCGCGTTATCTTAAACGGTTTAGGAAAGGACGCTGCACAGATCATCTCACGTATCAACGGCTTCACCTTCGTAGAGACCAAGTATGACTACAAAGAGGCAAAGGTAAACGTTGTATACGAGAAGGCATACTCTGATGGACTTCGCGCAACTGTTAAGTGCTACGGTGCTGATGATGTTCAGGAAGGTGTTGCGATCATGCACATGGAGAACGTCGGTGTATCTATCACCGGTAACTCCACCAACCCGACACGTTTCCAGCATCCCGTTGCAGGTACCTACAAGAAGGAGTGCATCGAGCAGGGCAAGAAGTACTTCTCAGTAGCATCCGGCGGTGGTACCGGACGTACACTGCATCCCGATAACATGGCAGCAGGTCCCGCTTCTTACGGTATGACCGATACCTTAGGACGTATGCACTCTGATGCACAGTTCGCTGGTTCTTCATCCGTTCCCGCTCACGTAGAGATGATGGGTCTGATCGGTATGGGTAACAACCCGATGGTAGGTGCTACTGTGGCTGTGGCTGTTTCTATTGAAGAAGCTCATAAGGCTGGAAAGTGCTAATTAAGACTGCGTAAAATCAATATGTTTAAGGACTCTTGGATTTTATCTGAGAGTCCTTTCTTACATATAAATACGATAAAACCTCAATACAAATATAAAATAAGGTTTGCATAAGTAATGACAGCTGGTTATAACATAAATAAAAGGAGCTGGAATGATACCAAACGGAGCAGATATCATTAAGGATTATGTAACAGAGTTTTCACGACTTCAGGATTGGATGATTCCAATTAAAGAAGTTGCACCGGAAACCTATGAGTCCATGCATAAGCGTTATATTGAATTAAAAGTGACACTTACAAGTCTCGGTGTAAACATCACAGAACTTGACAGGATCAACGCATAGAGCATAGTCGGAAAGGCAGGGAAATAAATCCCTGCCTTTTAACAAGTTTTCAATCATTGCAATCAAAGATACATGTCAGGATTTTGCAAATAGGATAAATGCTCAATTTTTTGCACGAATTTATCGAATAAAGAAAATGATAGGCGTATTTTTCGTTGAAAGACGAGAAATACGCCATTTTGCTGTCCTAGCGTAATTATTTCAAGTCTCTCCAGGGATTCAAATATATTTTTAACATCTGTCTGCAGTGAAAGTAAGGCTGAGCGTATAAAGGAGCAATTCTTTATACGCTCTTTTCTGTTGTCTGGTACAAATTTGAGTAAGATAATTCGTATCTGTTCAGATCAGGTTGGAGCGGAACCGCGTAGGTCAATACTCCGTTCAGGTCGGTGCTGGACATCCACTGGATGCCCAGCACCCGTGAGAATATGATTCAGGTGTGCAAAAATCCAATTTTATCATCGAAGACGATTTTCATGGATTTGCGCATTGGGGTTGTGAAGGTACTGAACAGTTACAATCATTCATTAAGAACAAAAGGAGGAAGCATGATGAGTGAAGTATATGGATATTGCAGAGTAAGTTCGAAGGATCAGAACGAAGACAGGCAGATGATCGCCATGAGTGAAATGAACATTCCGAAGAAACACATTTTTATGGATAAACAGTCGGGAAAGGATTTTGAACGTCCGGAGTATCAGCGTCTGATCAGGCAATTGAGGAAGGACGACCTTCTGTACATAAAAAGCATCGACCGGCTTGGCAGAAACTATGAGGAGATCATTGAACAGTGGCGGATCATTTCAAAAGTGAAACAGGCGGATATCGTTGTTATGGACATGCCGCTGCTGGATACGCGAACGGGAAAGGATCTGATGGGGACATTTCTGTCGGACATTGTACTGCAGGTGCTTTCGTTTGTAGCGGAGAATGAGCGGGGAAATATCAGGCAAAGGCAGGCAGAGGGGATCGCTGCCGCAAAAGCCAGGGGAGTGAAGTTTGGAAGACCAGCGGCACCACTGCCGGGCAATTTCAGCAATGTCTACCAGCGGTGGAGTGCAGGAAAGCTGACAAACGAGGCAGCTGCACAAGAATGTGGGATGCCTGTTTCCAGCTTCCGCTACAGGGCGAAGGTTTACCAAAATACATTACAATTCACATGCCAGTCAGCTGACCTGTGAATTGCAACGAATTTGGTGATGCTTCGCATGAAAAATCGCCAAATTCATAGCTCGTGTACGTTTTTGGCACGTAGCCCGCAGTAAATGCTGGCTACTGTGTGAAAAGTAACCAAAATATCACCTTTTCGCCAGAAATGTAAAAAACGGCAAAAAAGTGTACCTTTTCGCCGTTTAAAAATATATCAACATCAGATTGTATTATATAAAGAAAACATGTAAAAGTCAACAAATTCCACGAATTTCATTTAGTAAAAATCAACAAAATATCTAACAAAAAATAACGGCGAAAAGGTACACTTTTTTGCCGTTCAGGAAGAAAAATGGTGCAAAACAATTCCCAGGTATCTGAATTGTCAGGATACAGGCGGTTTTTGCAGATTCTAAATGGAGGGCGGCAAGGATGGCAGTGGAGCTTTACCCGCATAACCAAACTGCATATGAGCAGGCACTGCACTTGATGGAGACATCGGGCAGGGCTGCGGTCGTTCATCCGACAGGCACAGGAAAATCCTTTATTGCCTTTAAGCTGGCAGAGGAGCATCCGGGTGCAAAGCTCATCTGGCTTGCGCCCAGTGAGTACATCTTCCGCTCCCAGAGGGAAAATTATCTGGAGGCCGGAGGCGAAGAGGCAGCATTGTCGGGCATCACCTTCCTTAC
>JALFNQ010000176.1 GCA_022773965.1 Lachnospiraceae bacterium | reverse complement strand
TTACTCATATGGAGCCTCCTTCTACTGCTGTCAGAAGGAAAGATAACAGTACCACTTTTGTATGAAAGAGTAAATATCAACTGTGCAAGAGTAAACTCTACCGGTTCTAACAAGAGTAGAATTTAAAATTTCATTTTAGGTCGTGAAAATTTTCTACGACCTCAATTGAATTCTGTTTCAACATCTATTATAATTTTTATATTAGGGTGTGTTGGCTGATGGGAGTAGATTTTTGTGTCAGGGCAGATGACACCGGATGCGATCGGATCTGTCGCTGAAAGGCGGTGGGCATCGGTTTCCAGTCACAGGAACGTTTTTTCTGGTGAAAAAATAGCAAAAGCCGCACAGGTTGCAAAGGAGCGTAAGAATGTATGAGTGAACAATCTTCACAGAAAAAGGAAAATAATTTTATGATGAAGCTCGCCACGTTCATTGTGGACAAGCGGAATCTGGTTTTTCTGGTGCTGGCCATTGCCATCATTTTCTCTGTGATCGCGCAGAGCTGGGTACAGGTAGAAAATGACCTGACAAAGTACCTGCCGGATGATTCCGAAGCCAGGCAGGGTCTTGATATTATGGAAGACCAGTTTATCACCTATGGCAGTGTCCGGGTCATGGTGGCCAATATCACCATGTCTGAGGCCGGGCAGATTCATGATCAGCTCGCTGAGGTGGATGGTGTGCAGAGCGTCGCATACGATGAAAATGAGAATTACCGGGATGTATCTGCGCTCTATAGCATTACTTTTGATTATGCGGAATCAGATGACCAATGTCTGGAAGCATTGGAGCTTGTGAAAGAACAGCTTGCTGATCGGGATTATTACATATCTACAAATCTCGGCGACCAGGCTGCTGAGGCATTGGACAAGGAGATCAGTGTGATCACTGTCTATGTGGCATTGATCGTTGTAGCTGTTCTGTGTTTCACTTCACAGACATGGGCAGAGATTCCGGTGATGATCCTGACCTTTGTCACCGCAATGATCCTGAACCTGGGCACGAACTTTTTGCTGGGCAAAATCTCCTTTGTATCCAACTCCGTGACCAGTATTTTGCAGCTGGCATTATCTCTGGACTACGCTGTCATCCTGTGCAACCGTTTCAAGGAGGAACGTCAGACACTGGAGCTGCGGGAGGCAGTCATCGTCGCCCTGAGTAAGGGCATTCCGGAGATTGGCGCCAGCAGTCTGACGACGATCGGTGGTCTGATTGCCATGATGTTCATGCAGTTCAAGATCGGTCCGGATATGGCGATCTGTCTGATCAAGGCCATTCTGTATGCGCTGTTGTCCGTATTTGTGGTCATGCCGGGGCTTCTGATGCTGTTTGGTCCCTTGATGGAAAAGACTGTACACCGGAATTTTGTACCGAAGATCCCCTTTGTCGGAAAATTTGCCTATGTCACAAGATATATCGTTCCGCCTGTTTTTATTGTTGTCCTGATTCTGGCTTTCCGCCTGTCCAGCGATTGCCCGTATGCCTATGGCTACGGGATCCTGGCTACGCCGAAGCTGAACGATACACAGATCGCAGAAAACCTGATCGAGGATACCTTCGGTGCGGAAAACTTTGTGGCTCTGGTAGTTCCAAGCGGTGATTATGATGCCGAGCGCAGGCTTTTGGAACGGCTTGACACGTTTGAGGAAGTAGATTATACCATGGGACTGTCCAATATTGAAGCCTTGGACGGTTATATGCTGGCAGATAAGCTCACGCCAAGGCAGTTTTCGGAATTGATGGATCTGGACTATGAGGCTGCCCAGGTTGTATATGCAGCCTATGCGGCAAAAAATGAAGATTATGGAGAGGCGGTTGGGAACCTCTCCACATACAGCGTCCCCCTGATCGAGATCCTGCTGTTTGCCTGTGACCAGGTCGAATCTGGCATCGTTACCCTTGACGATGAACAGACAGACATGCTGAATGAAGCAAAGACCATGATGGAAAGTGGAAAAAATCAGCTCCAGGGTGAGAATTACAACCGTATCCTGGTCTACCTGAACCTTCCGGTCAGCGGGGATACGACCTACGCCTTTCTGGATACTTTGCGGGAAATGGCAAAGATCTATTATCCCGAAGGAAATGTTTATGTTGTGGGTGAATCTACATCGGAATACGATTTTCAGAAGTCCTTTGAAACAGACAATATCGTAGTTTCGGTCATGTCCATACTGATCGTGCTGGTGGTTCTTTTGTTTACATTTAATTCGGCCGGAATGCCGGTGCTGCTGATCCTGGTGGTTCAGGGGGCGATCTGGATCAATTTCTCCATTCCCACCATCCAGGGAACATATATTTTCTTTATGAGCTACCTGGTGGTCAGCTCCATCCAGATGGGTGCAAATATTGACTATGCTATCGTGATCGCCAGCCGGTTCAATGAACTGAAACGGGAAATGGACCACAGACAGGCAATGGTCGAAACCATGAACTTTGCGTTTCCGACTATTCTTACATCCGGTACGGTTTTGTCCATGGCAGGTATCCTGGTCGGTCGGATGACCTCTGATGCTGCCATCGTTGGTATCGGCTGTATTGGCCGTGGAACGATCATTTCCATGATCCTTGCTATGTTTGTCATGCCTCAGATCCTGCTATTGGGCAGCAGGATTGTGGACAGAACCTCCTTCTCCA
>JALFNQ010000170.1 GCA_022773965.1 Lachnospiraceae bacterium | reverse complement strand
AAGAAATATGCCGCTGTTGGCATCTCATCAGAATATGTTGTGTTACCTCAATCGTTGCGTCCCTACACAGCACTTTCATCTGATCTATGTCCATTTGATATCATCTCCCCTCTCCGCTCCTATTATGTCCGTTGGTAATATTATACCCTCCCTGCTCAAATTTGTACACTCCTTTTGCATCCATGGCACTAACAACCTCCTGCCCTCTTTCCATATTATAGGCTATCTTTCAGAACATCCTTTTAAAATGAACAAAACCTACGGAGGAAGTCACAATGTGCAATAATGAGTCCCATGATCTGATCAGCATAGACGATCTATGCGAAATGCTGTTCATCGGTAAAAATGCAGCTTACCATCTGTTAAATACCGGTGAGATCAAAGCATTTCGCATTGGTCGCAGCTGGAAGATTCCACGTCTTAGCGTTATCAATTATATCAAAAGCAAAAGCGGTCTTTAATGATTCTGCTGTGAGCGGGCAGTGTCAGCTGCCTGCTCTTTTGCTGTCTGCATATACAAAGCCTGATATTGAGGGTTTGTATGACGAAAATAATCTGAATTTTCAAATCTCACCGGAGACATCTGCTGATAGTTCCCCTGTATCTCGTTAAACTTCTGCTCCAGTTCGCAAATCTCAGCCTTTGTCTTGTGAAATTTCTTTCCATTTCTGTAGTTAATATTGTTTATGACAAGATGCGCATGCATAAAAGCTCCTTGACCATCATTTCCGGGGTTGTAATGGGTTGCAACCAGTACCTGATATCCCTCATCATATATGCATCTCGCCATAGCTTCAAATGATCTCATCACTAGTTCCGGATTATTTCCATATTCACCAAACTCTGATTCCTGAATTGAATCAACCATATGTGCTGCTCTCCTTCCGCCTCGCGATTCTATATCATGTAATTTCTGAATCTGGTATACATCTTCTATCTGCTCTTCCAGCGGCAGATTATATGGCACACCAAAAAACTGATAACCGACCAGCTCATTAGGATTGCCATTCACTTTACACGCATATTTTGCACAATTTCCAAATGCGTCCTGATTATGATATTTTGATTTGTTATTATTCTGTGCTACATTTATAAGCACGCCCTTAGCTGACATACGATACCTCCTATTTTTCTTCTTATCTCCGGTGAATCATTACAACACTGCGCAAGTTCAACATACAAACGACCTATCTCTTGACGCTTATGCTTGTAAGGTACTCTTTGGCTTGTACTGCAGCCAATAATGTATGAATTGGTAGACATGTTACTTCTTTCTGCAGTTTCTTTAATCTTCTCCCATGCTTCATCAGATACCCGAATTGATCTTGGTTTTGTCATCCAAACGCACCTCCTTATATATTTTTTCTAATGTAAATACAATAATCGTATGATTATTTGTATTTATTAAGATAAGATGTATTTCTTATCATCTGATATAGATACAAGATTAATTATTGAGATATATAAATATAACAAGTATACAAAATGTAATACACACACCTCCTCCACATAATTATTTGTCATGATCAGATCCCTTTGCGTTTTGTATTATATTTTTGTTTGTTACGTAACAATTACAATTTTGTTTAGTCTATTTTAATTTTTCACTAATGGCTATATAAAAAAGCAGTAACCGGAATGAGCTACTGCTTTTTACTATCATCAAGATTTGTTCATTTCGCGTATTTACTTGTCAGCAGTATCAGAATTTCAGCTTTGATACTGCTTCTTCTTTCATATCATCAGCAATATGACCATATATATCCATGCTGGTTGTTATACTCGCATGTCCCAACAAATCCTGAATTGTTCTAATAGACACTTGCTCATGCAAAAGCATACTGGCAAAGCTATGTCTCAAATCATGGAAACGCACTTGAGGTATATCATAACGTGATAGCAGATCATGATATTGGTCATTTAATTGCCTTTGCTTAATAAACGATCCGTCCGGCTCTGCAAACACAAGATTTTGATCATTATATACATCTTTATATGCCTGCTTTTCCGCTTCCTGCATTTTCTTATGTCTAAGTAATGCATCATAAACAGCATCTGCCATAGGAATCGCTCGTATACTCGTTTTATTCTTGGGCTCCAGTATCTTATAATGTGTAATATAATGTCCTTCTTCATTTGGGTGAGTGTCCATTATCTTACATAAACTATATCGGACATGAATTTGTTTTTGCTCAAAAGATACATCATCCCATCGTAAACCCAATATTTCACCTTTCCGCATACCACACAGCAAGCCCAGCAGGACAATCGGATAAATCTTCTCTTCTTTCGCCTCATTGACTATTTTTTGAATATGATCCACGCTAAGAGGTGCTGTTTCATACTTCTTCTTTTGCGGAATTACAGTATATAATGCTACATTCTCCGAAATATAATGCAATCTCACTGCCATATTTAATGCTCCGCTGACCAGTAAATCGATATGGCGTACTGTTTTGCTATTATATCCCTCGGCAGTCTTCTTATTGTAATACTTTTGCAAATCCTCAATTGTCAAAGCATTCAATACCTTGACACCGATATCACTTTCTAAAATGTGCTTCCTATATGTGAGCATGTAACTGCCATAGGTTGATTCTTTCAACGAATTTTTCTTATATGTTTCAAGATACTGATACACCCATTCTTGCAAGAGCAGATCCCCTCCGAAGTCTTTTTCCTGACTACGATTCTGATCCTGGTTCATTTTTTCTTTAAGTTTCTCTTTAACCTGCTTCTGGGTCTTGCCTTATACATAATGTCTCTTATACTCTGCATCAAAATATGAAGCACACCATCGCCCGTCCTTCCTCTTGTAAATACTTCCTTCTCCATTTAGTCTTTTCTTCATGCTTTTGCTCTCCCTTCAATTAAAAAAGAGAGCTAGTTTCCTAGCTCTCCTGCCCGTTTACCCATTGTTCAAATTTGTTTTTTGGAATCACCCGCTTTTTTCCCAACTCCAGCGATGGTATTACACCGCTCCTGACCAACTGATACGCGTAACTCTGCGATATACCCAACGCTTCTGCTACCTCCTGAATCGAATAGACCAATTTTTCCATATTCTTTCCTCCAACTTGTAATATTTCCATAATTTGCATGGATTACTAAGTTGTTGCAGATCATGTATTATGTTACTCGTTCACCTTCACAAATATCCTACCGCCTTTTTTATTTTCCATGCGATAAGTTAATTCAAATATTTCTGCCACCTCATTAAAGTTCCCAACCGAAATTATTCGATCAGATTTTGGAACATCCCTTTTTAATTGCGTCTTTAATTCACCTTCTTCCAAATTATTTACAAAAACTAAAAATTTTTTAGAATAATCTATTGACGCACCATTATTTTCTTTAGTCGATTGCCCTTTTTTCCCCTTATCATATTTTTTTGCTGCTTCTTTGTAGTCCTTCTTTATTTGTATCAGAGTTTCATTAGTAAGAACTGTATCCTTTTGATTTTCCAAATATTTTTTTATTGCTACTTCCAATACCTCTTTTGATCTGGCAATATCATTTTTAATCACATCATCCGTGTCTGCTTCTCTATTCAGCCAGCGCATTTGCTCTTTTATAAATGCATATGGATCTTTCTTCCTTTCCTCTTTCATACGATAATAGTATTCTGCCAATAGCTTTATCTGTTCATACGAAATTCTATTTATCCAAAATTGTGCATTAATAATTAGGCAACTTTTGCGGATAGTATCAAAGTCAACTCTACCCTCCCGTAAATCGCGCATTATCCTATAATGTAGACCATTATTCATCGTTACCTCATTGAAATTTGCCGTAATATGTCCCATAATTTTTTGCCTATCACGCATAAAATTACCATTACCCGTAGCTGTCACGCTATAACCGCCTCTCTCTGCATTCCATGGTAATCGAATTGAATCCTGAAGCGAATTCCCAGTGTCCATATATGAATTGGCAATCACCTCAATTGCACCATTCAAAAAATTTGTATATAATTCATCCATATAGTTTTTTGCCTTTATAGTAGAATCATATCTATTGGAAAATAGCTGTGTCTCTTGCGAACATATATACAAGTTCTTCTTATCTTCATCAGAGTCTCGTCGTATTCTTCCTAACATCTGTATGAATTCGACTTCATTATCAGCAATAACAACTACATTTTTTAGCGTAGAATCACACAAACTCACACCGTTATCAAGCACAGAAGTGGCAATTAGTATTTTTTTAGAAAATGTCGTCCCTAGATATTTCGTCCACAATCTGCACCATATCATCATCGCCTTTTGCATCAATTCTGCCAACATCGTTTTTCTTACCGAAAATAGATAAGGTTATCCCATTTTTTAATTTTTTGGCCTCCGAAATATTGTTAACAAATATTAACCATTTCTCATTTTCTCCTTTTTTTATCAGGTCGTAGATATCATCCATATCATCGATTTTCTCTATGTGTAAATAGCCGTAGTTCCGCTTTGAACGGCATTCTACTCTCCTACGCTCACATTCATTGATGTCTAATAGTTCCTGCTTAGAATTACGATTTAGCCGATATATATTTGTCCGCTTTTCATAATAATTCTGATTATACCTTCTCACTAGTAATTCTACTTCTGCAATCGTCGCAGACATATAAACTCTAATTCTATTATAAAAATTCTCAATTATCCAAATAAATGATAAGTAAGTATTTGCGTTATAAGTAGAATCAGAAAGAAAATAATGACATTCATCGCAGATAACGCAATCAAACTCCGAATACTTGTGCATGTTTTGAATTTTCTGATCATTTCCCCATGTTTCAAGTTGGTTTTCTATAATCTGCGTTTCTAATGCCTGATAAGTCATAATCTTTATGTTGCCCAATTGCACGGAGTCTTTGCGCTCTAACTCTTTTTCGATTTGCTGTTTCAATATTTTTCGATTCACTAAGTACAAAATCTTCTTCCTGTTTTTCGTCATAAACGGTAATACATAGTCTAATATATATGTAGTCTTTCCACAACCAGTTTCAGCATCAATAAACTCACATGTCCCATTTGTCCACCCCTTAAAAGAATCTTTCAATCGATCTGATAAATATTCCACAGCTTTTTTCTCCTTAGTCTCTTATTCTCAAATTGGAAAAAGTATTATAAGGGATTTTTCCATTTTCCAATACTGTAATTATAACATATCAAGGGCTTACGCATTACAAAATATTGACTGGAAATTATGTTTTTCCATCTTTTCCACCCATTTTCCAAGCTTTTTTCCATATCCCGTGCCTTATACACCATATCCAAAATCGATTTCAGAACCTAATTTGACATCAACATTGACATCAATACAAAATCATACTCCATAGAAAATTTGCACGTTTATGTAAAAAGCGCCTCAAAAACAGCCTTTTTTGTAATAATCATACCTGATCAAAAATCATTCACAGAATTTAGGTTCTGGTGTCCATGACGTGCAGGTTCAAGTCCTGTTATCCGCACGAAAAAAGGATGTACCCTGATTCGGGCACATCCTTTTTCTTTTACTTCTCTTCATTTATCTGTTCAGTTCCGAATACATCCCTACTGCATGCTTTTTATAGTATGCTGCCTTGTCCTCATACATGAGACGGTCTGCCTGTGACAACAGCCGGTCAATTCCATCCCTGCTGTCTGCGCACCAGACAGCGCCCACTGCCATGATTACCCCGTGCTCCGGCATAACAGCTTTGAGCAGCTCAACTTTTTCATTCAAAGCATCCTTTGCAATGCCCGGGCACAGCGCTAAAAGCTCATCGCCACCAGTCCGAAACAGCCCATATCTGCCAAACACTTCTCTGAGACAGTCACAGGCATGCAGGATCAGGCGGTCTCCTGCTTCATGCCCCTGTGAATCATTGATGCGCTTGAGTCCGGTGATATCGCAGTATACCACACCAATGCTCTCATCCCTGCACACGCCTCGTACATACTCATCCATCGCAAACCGGTTGCCAAGCTGGGTCAGACGGTCACGGAAGCTCATATTCTGCAGTTGTTTTAACAGCTCACGCCTTCTAATGGAAGACACAATGAAATGTGCCAAGATCTGAAGCATTGTCTCTGCGTAATCCAGCGCCCCTTTGGGCGGATTATCCACACCGTAAAAACCAATGATCTTTTTGTCAAAATAAAGCGGAACTACCACGAGCGCATGAATGCTCTGACGCTTCAGGTTCTCATACTGAAGCGGGTCGCTCTCCCTGATATCCTCCAGATCATGGATCATGATGTTTTTATCCTCACGGAAATCCTGATACCATTTGGTGCAGACAGCTGCGGGCAGATCCTGAAGCATATCCTTTGCCGGCTCCACGCCGTTTGCCACCCACTCATAAGTATTGTCATCATTTCCTTTTGCGTTCCGCTCAAATATGTAAGTCCGCTCACCCTTTAGGGCATTTCCAAGGTATTCCAGAATGACCTCCAGTGACTGATCCGGTGTCGCAGCCTGCAAAGCAACGCGCATCCCCTCATTTGCCAGCGACTCCAGCTTCTGATAGCTGTCGATCATCCGGCTCTGCTGCTGATGGATCGTGTTGTCAAAGGCCAGTTCCATCCGGCAGCGCCTGTCACCCCACTGGATCATCGTATCTTTTAAAATAAAATGCCGGTTCAGCTGTGGATTATAATAGCTCCATTCCTTAAAATATCCCTGTTCCAGATCCTTGTTATTGCACATGGCGCAGGGCGCTTTGCTGCCCTGGATCAGCTCATGGCATTTTCTGCCTTCCAGATCCTCTATAGACGCAAAATTGTACATCTCCCTCGCTTTTTTATTCATATACAATAATTCATGGCTGTCCATATCTGAGACATAGACCAGCTCATTCATATTTTCGAAAAACTCCCATATCTTTTGCATCTCTCACCTCTATAACACCATTTCATTCACATCTTTTTTCATTATACTACAAAAAAGCAGACAAAGCACAGACAACTACGGTTTTATCAGCCATCCATCCATCCGTTCATTCATCAAAAACTGCCATACCAATGTTTTTGTGTTTATATCGCAGTTTTTTTAATGAGAACCTATGTTTTTGGTTATCCAATGAGCACTTTTTTCCCCTCAAAGGCGAAGCCATATTTATAGATATGCTCTGCCGGAATACCCTTCGCGGTCAACAACGCTTCATACTGCTTTTCTTCGATCTGGGCGTGTGCGGCACGAACGGTATCCTCCAGTGACTGCTCTCTGCGGGCATTAAACACCTTGAACTCCAGAATATAGGCATTTTTTCCTTTCTCACGGGGCTCAAGCATCACGTCATACCTCCCAAACCCGCTCTCACGGTTGGAGGTCACCACATAATCCTTCTGCAGATCTACCATCAGATCCAGCACAAACGCATGATAAAAGATCTCCGGATTTTCCTTTTTGGAGGGTCTTCCGGTATCGAAATAGCTGAAAAGATTGAGCGCAACATCATTCATATAGTCATTCATTGCATCGGTATCACACAGCAGCAGTGCCTGAATAAAGCGATTGTACTCCTGCTCCGAGCTTGAAAACCAGTCGCGTACCATACCCCGGAACATCGAGGCTACCTCACGGTTCGTGATCGCAAGCTCATACAAGGGTTCTGCGCCGTCCGGTATCTCCTGATAGCTTTGTCTTGACAGCACCTTTAAATATCCGCTCGCAAGGAGCAGGCTCCACACCGACTTCCCACTGCCATCCAGACGGTTAAACACGATCTGCTCGTCAATGGGCGAAAAAATATATTTCCCTTGCAATAGTAACTCGAACTGTTTTTTATGTCTGCAGCACCGGAGCGGATCAGCTGGCTGACAAGCGCATTGCTACTGGTGTTCGCCCAGTAAGTTGTAAGCTCTCCCGAATCCAGAAAGTTGATGATCGACCACGGATTGTAAATATCCTTCTGTTTTCCAAAGATAAAACCATCGTACCAGTATTTTACATCTTCTTTCTGATCACCATAGCCATACTCATCCAGGGCGGCAAACACTTCTTCCTCCGTAAAACCAAAGGCTGTCGCATACGCATCCGATGTTGTTGTCACGACTTTAAGATTATTCAGGTCTGAGAAAATAGATTCCTTGCTCACCATCGTGATTCCGGTCATGAGCCCGCGCCCCAGATACGGATTCGTCTTAAAAGTGGAATTAAACAGGCTGCGCATAAAAGCAATTAATTCTGCCCAATAGCCATTCACATATGCCTCCTGCATGGGGGTATCGTATTCATCCAGAAGGATGATGACCCTTTTTCCGTAATACCGGTATAGAAAATCGGAAAGCTGATAGAGTGCCGATGATGCAATCGCATCATCCATATCAATCGTCACCCGGTCAAAATAGGTCCTGTCCTTATCAGTAAATATCCCGCTGTCCATTAAAAAAGAATATTTCACATATAAATTTGTTATAACTTCACAGATTTTTTTCCTTGTCAGTTCATAGTTGCATTCCTTAATTCTCGTAAAGGACAGACTGATCACCGGATATGTTCCCTGCAAAGCCCGGTACTTCTCATCCTCCCAGACAGACAATCCCTCAAACAGGTCTCCCCGCCCCGTATGCTCCACGGAGAAAAACTGCTCCACCATACTCATATTCAGCGTCTTTCCGAAACGGCGCGGGCGGGCGATGAGCGTCACACTGTCGTTGCTTTCCCACCACTCACGGATATAATCTGTTTTATCCACATAAAAACAGTTCTTTTCGATTAATTCATCAAATTGTTGTATTCCGATCGCTACGTTTCTTGCCATAAACACCTCCAAAAAGTGTGCTCTGTTGTGCACGAGCGAGCGCACAAGAAAAAACTGCCATACCAACGCTCTTTTGCATTAGTATAGCAGTTTTTCACTGAAAATAAAACCTATATTTCACGGTAGCACTAGTGACTAACCCATGATCGCGGCAACCTCCCGCTCCACTTTTTTCAGCAGATACAGGCACATCGGCAGAAGATACAGAACAGCCGCCGTCCATGCCACCTGATCCGCACAGCAGATCGCCGTATAGCCGTAGAGGGGCACAAATACAAAACTCACAAAGGTGCGGGCAGCCATTTCGATGACTCCGGCAAATACTGCTCTTCCGGAGTAGCCAAGTCCCTGTATGGACAAACGAAATACGTTCAGTAACCCAAGCATCCAATACATGCAGCCCAGATAGTGCAAATATTTTGCCGATGCATCCAGCACGGCTACCTGTGAACTGCTCATAAACAGCATGGAGAGCACCCGTCCTCCAAATATCAGTACCAGCCCGATCGCGATGCCATAGGTAAGTGCGATCGCCACACCCACACGGATACCCTGTTTGATGCGATCGATCCGTTTTGCACCGAGATTTTGTCCGCAGAACGTACAAACTGCCGTAGCCAGAGCGTCATACGGGCACATGGTGAACTGTTTTAATCTTGCACCAGCTGTAAAACCGGACACATAAATACTTCCCAGTCCGTTGTTTGCCGCCTGCATGACCATACTTCCGATCGCTGTAATAGAAAACTGCAATCCCATCGGTGTCCCCATGGCGAGCGCCGACAGACAGCACCGGCGGTCAAACCGGCAATCTTCCGGGCGAATGTGCAGCACCTCGTGATGTCCTCTGATAAAGAAAAAGCACAGGATCCCGCTGAGTGCCTGCGCCGTGACCGTTGCGATGGCAGCTCCCGCCACACCCCAGTTCAACACAAGGATACACAGCAGATCCAGCAATATATTCGCCACAGTGGATATCGCCAGAAAGGCAAAGGGCGTTTTACTATCCCCCACCGCCCGCAACATCGCTGCTTCCAGATTGTACAGAAGGTTAAAGGGAATGCCGAGAAAAATGATCAGCAGATAAATATATGCACCGTTGAATATGTCCTCCGGTGTGGACATCATATGTAAAATATTCGGGCACAGCAGCGCACACACCGTTGTCAGCACAACAGCAAACAGCGCAGTAAGCAAAATACTGTGAAAAATATAGCTTCGCATCCCACGGTAATCCTTTGCTCCAAAGCGCTGGGCGATGGGTATGCCAAAGCCTGCACATGATCCGATACAAAAACCCAGCACTAAAAACTGGACACTGCTGGAAGCACCAACCGCCGCCAGTGCATCCGTTCCAAGACACCGTCCTACGATCGCCGCATCCACCAGATTATAGGTCTGCTGCAGCAGATTACCGACTAAGAGCGGTGCAGTAAATAGTAAGATCTGTTTCAGACAGCTTCCCTCTGTCAGATCTCTTGTCATGTTCGTACACTTCCTTTTCCAAAATTCTTTTCCAAAATCCCGTTCCTAAAATTTTGACAGGCATCACCACGTGAATGCCTGTCATTGTTCTCTCTTCATTTATGATTTTCAGTCTCGGGTCATTCCTCGTAATCTGACAACAGCTGAAAATGTGGCCAATATGTAAATACTGCTTTGCCAAGGATCTTATCTCTGCTCACATATGTATAGGCTTCCCCGTCTTCTACACTGTCTGCCAGATTGTTCACATAGGCTTCCTCGGCCCAGTATCTTGCATCCTCTGAGACATTGCGGTTGTCTCCCAGCATCAGATAACAATTCTCCGGCACTTCAAACACATAGCCATCATTTTCTATGATCCATTCCTCCGGCAGATAATTCTCCTGCAAAGGTGTTTCTGAATCATTGATGTAGATCTTTGCATCTTCAATCGTCACTTTCTCTCCCGGAAGCCCGATCACACGTTTAATATAATTCTGGCTCTCATCTACCGGGTATTTAAAGATCACCACATCAAAACGCTCCGGATCTCCAAACTTATAGGCAAGCCGGTTGCCGAACAGCCGGTCTCCCGGCGAGATGAGCGTCTCCATGGAAGATGAGGGCACCAGCGCATTGACCAGCACAACCTGTGTCAAAAACAGCGAGATCAGCACCGCTACCACAAATATCTCTACCCAGCTGAGCAGTTCCTTCCACAGGGACGTTTTCTCCTCAGCCTCCTCCTGCGGCGCTGCCACGCCATCTCCATTCTCCCTGGCATCCAAATCTTTATTTATATCCTCATTTAATTCTTGTTTTTTATTCTGTTTCATCCAGTTTTTCCTTTATCTCTTCTATACTCTTATTTCAGACCTAACGAAGCGCACTCAGGATTGAGGTTCCGATCGTACCCTTCGGCATGCAAACGCCAAAATTGTCTGCGATCGTTGCCCCAATTACTGCAAAGGTATCTGCCTCGGGCAGCACTCCTTCCCCCTCAAAAGAAGGTGAATACGCAAGAAACGGCACCTTTTCCCTCGTATGATCTGTGCCTGTGTAGGTCGGATCGTTACCGTGATCCGCTGTGATGATGAGCAGATCGTCCTCCCGAAGCAGTGGAAGCAGTTCTCCCAGCTTCTCATCAAAGCGCACGATCTCTCTGCCATATCCAATGGCATCCCGCCTGTGTCCCCACAACGCATCGAAATCCACCAGATTCACAAAACATAACCCTGTAAAATCACGTTTTGCGATCTCAATCGTCTGTCCCATTCCATGAACGGAGGATGTGGAGCGATTGCTCTCGGTGATACCCTCGCCCACAAAAATATCGTTGATCTTTCCGACTGAGATCACATCCAGTCCGGCAGCCTTTAACGCATTGAGCGCAGTTGGCCCGGTGGGTTTTAATGCATAGTCGTGACGGTTGCTGGTTCGGACAAACTCACCCTTTTTCTTTCCGACATAGGGTCGTGCGATCACGCGTCCCACACGCCAGTCATCACGCATGGTCAGCTCTCTGGCGATCTCGCAGTAATGATAGAGATTGTCCAGTCCCATAGTCTCCTCATTTCCGCAGATCTGAAGCACCGAATCTGCAGACGTATAGACGATCATTGCTCCGGTGGCGATCTCTTCTTCTGCCAGCTCGTCTAGGATCTCTGTTCCGCTGGCGGCCTTATTGCCAATGACACGCCTGCCACAGCGGCGCTCCAGCTCATCGACCAGCTCCTTCGGAAATCCGGTGTCTGTAAATGTGACAAAGGGCTTCGTGGTATAAATTCCCATCATCTCCCAGTGACCGGTCATCGTGTCTTTGCCATTACTCATCTCTTTCATTGACATATAATATCCAATGGGTTTTTCCACCGAAGGCACCTGCTTTAATGCTTTCAGATTTGCCAGTCCCAGTCTTTGCAGATTCGGAATACAAAACGCTTCTCCTGCCTCCTGCATACGCTCACCAATATGACCAAGTGTATCTACACCCACATCTCCAAAGCTTGGCGAGTCATCCATCGCACCGATCCCAAGGGAATCCATAACAATTGTAAAAATACGATTATATTTATATCCACTCATATACTACCTCGCTGCATTTCTGCTGTCTCAATAGCCTGACTGCTGCGGATCATTTTTTACGATCTTTACGATCCGGCTGGTTCCCAGACGGTCTGCTCCAAGCTCCATGAATTTCTCTGCGTCCGGGATACTGCTGATGCCGCCTGCTGCCTTGATCTTCACGCCCTCACCTACATGCTTTGCGAACAGCTCTACATCAGCAAAGGTAGCTCCTGCTGTGGAAAATCCGGTAGAAGTCTTTATATAATCCGCACCGGAGGCTGTGACGATCTCACACATTTTGATCTTTTCCTCATCAGTAAGCAGGCAGGTCTCGATAATGACCTTTAACACTCTGCCCTGACACGCCTCCCTGATCTCTTTGATCTCATTTAATACATAGTCATATTCCTTCGCTTTCAGCATACCCACATTGATGACCATATCGATCTCATCTGCGCCGTTTGCCACGGCATCCTTTGTCTCAAACACCTTACATGCCGTGGTATGATTTCCGTTGGGAAAACCGATGACCGTACATACCGGGATCTTTCCCTGCATATATTCTTTTGCCTGCTTTACATAGCAGGGCGGGATACATACGGATGCTGTCTGATATTTCATCGCATCGTCACAAATACCCCGGATCTCCTCCCAGGTACTCGTCTGTAACAACAGGGTATGATCACAAATTGCCAGTATCTCTCTGATTTCTACACTCATGTCTTTTCTCCTTTATCTTCTCCTCTTTAGGTCAAAAAATCTAATAAAGATTTGATTTTTATCATTTTAACACATCCGGGCCAAAGCCATAGGGCAGCATCTCCTGTAATGTCTTTGAAACCTGCACGCCCTCCTTCGTACCAAGGATCACACGAAATGTCTCCGGATCACAAAACTCCATCATCACCTGACGGCAAACGCCACAGGGGGCGCAGATCTGCTCCGGCTCTGCATCTTCATAAGCACCTACCACCGCAATTGCCGCAAATTCCCGCTCGCCCTCGCTCACCGCCTTAAAAAACGCGGTGCGCTCTGCACAGTTGGTGGGTGTATATGCCGCATTTTCAATATTACACCCCTCATAGATCCTGCCATCCTTTGTGAGAAGTGCTGCCCCCACCGCCCAGTGAGAGTAAGGCACATATGCACGCTTTCGCGCCTGAAGTGCATGCTGTACTAATTCGTTCTCATTGATCACCATACTCTCCAGCTCCTTCTATATTATCTTGCACCCTTGTCATAGGGAATTCCCTCCGCTTTCGGTGCCCGTGAATTCTTGGAGGTAAATGCCAAAATGACCATGGATGCGATAAAAGGCATCATGCTGTAAATATTTTTTGACCATCCAAGATTTGCAAGCGCGGTGGAATCTGCAATATTCGCCAGAGATTTAAATACCGCAAAAAATACAGCTGCCCCTGCGATCCGATAAGGCTTCCATTGTCCAAAGATCATAACCGCCAATGCAAGGAAACCGGCACCTGCCACACCTACCTCGAAGTTCCAGGTCGATACAGAAGGCACGATATAGGCCAATCCACCCAATCCACCCAATGCTCCTGAGATCACAACGCCCACATATCTCCAACGGTATACGTTAATACCGACAGAATCCGCTGCCTGAGGATGCTCCCCGCAGGCCCGTAGACGAAGTCCCCATTTTGTACGAAACAGAAATACCGAGCTGCACACCAAAATGATGATCGCCAAAATAAAGAAAATGTTGATCGTCACAGGGCCCAGCTTATAAATAAAGGGTGTATTATCGTATGTCAATTTGGCTGAAGCCGCACCATTACCAGCTGCGGATGAATTATTAAAGGCCTTTACGGAAACGATCGCGATCGCCGTTGCCAGCATATTCAGTGCAGTTCCGCCAATGGTCTGATCAGCCTTTAATGTAATGGCAGAGAATGCCAGCAACAGAGAATAGATCATACCTGCCACGATACTGGTCACGATGGCAAGCGTCACCAGCACAGGTGTCGGCATTTTTCCACCCAGAAGTGCAAGGACAAACACGCCGGCCAGTCCACCGATGGTCATGATACCTTCCAGCGCAATGTTGATCACTCCGCTTCGCTCGGAAAACATACCGCCGAGAGCAACAAGAAGCAAAACTACTGCATATAATAATGTATACTTAATGAGTAAAATCATACCTGTCTACCCTCCTTATCTGCATGTTTTTTCAGCATTTTTATCACAACACCTTTAAAGAGCATAACAAATGCACAGAGATAAATGATGACTGCTACGATCAGATCTGCAATCTCCGGTTGGAAATACTTTGTAGGAAGATAAGCGCCACCCACGGAAATATGCGCCACAAAAATAGCTGCAAATACCACGCCGATGGGATTGCTCATGGCGAGCAGGGCCACCGGGATACCGTTAAATCCAATTGCCGGAAGCGCGGTCGCAACCTGCGGATTCCACTCGGAAGCACCGGAAAGGAAATACAGTCCTGCACCGATACCTGCCAGTGCTCCGGCAATGGTCATGGACAGAATGATATTTCTCTTCTCATTGATGCCTGCATATTTTGCAGCATCCTTATTAAATCCACACGCTTTCAGCTCATATCCAAAGGTTGTTTTATTTAAAATGATGAACATCACAATGGCAATTGCAATGGCAATAAAGATCGCGATCGTAGTGGAACTGGTCTTAAAAATGGAATTCAGTCCCGCATCCGGGATCAACGCCTGCGGCGCTTTTGCAGAAAGCTTGTAGGTACGTGTAGTCTTCTGATCATACATGGCACCGCCAAAGCCTGTATACAGCATCTCATTCACCAGATACAAGCCGATCCAGTTAAACATGATGGAGGTAATCACCTCATTCACGTTGAAATACGCTTTGAAAAAGCCCGGCACCGCACCCCAGACCGCACCGCAGAGCATGGCGATCAAAAGGCAGACATACCAGGGAAGGCCCAGGATGATCGCACTGTACAATGCCCCAAAAATGCCAACAGTGTACTGTCCCGCTGCTCCGATATTGAAAAGGCCGGTCTTAAAAGCAAATGCCACAGACAGACCCGTCATGATCAGCGGTGCAGACTGCGTGATCTCACTACCGATTCCCTTCGGTTTCAAATAAAAACCACCCTGCAAAATTCTTGAAAAACCATCCAGCGCATTCTCACCATTGATACAGCAGAGAATGAGTAAACCTACAAGCAGTCCAATGACGATACACAGCAACGATGCGCCAATGGACAGAATCACATCTTTTCCCTTTTCGTTCATCTTTCTTTCCTCCTAAACTTCTTCCGGCACAGCATCGCGTTTTGCGCCCGCCATATAAAGTCCGAGTTCTTCCACCGTGATCTGCTTTGGATCAAGCTGTCCAACCAGTTCTCCCTCATACATAACAAGAATACGGTCAGATACATCCATCACCTCATCCAGCTCTAAGGATACTAAAAGTACTGCTTTTCCACTGTCACGCTGTGCAACCAGCTGTCTGTGAATATACTCGATCGCACCCACATCCAGCCCTCGCGTAGGCTGAACTGCCACAAGCAGCTCCGGATTCTTGTCAATTTCCCTGGCAATGATCGCCTTCTGCTGATTACCGCCTGACATACTCCGCACGACCGTGGATGAGCCCTGACCGCTACGCACATCGTACTGCTCGATCAGCTTGTCGGAATAAGCACGCACAGCCTTGTTTTTAATAAATCCTGCCGTCTGAAATTCCGGAGCCCAATAGCGCTGGAGTACCATATTCTGTTCCAGCGTATAGTCAAGCACCAGTCCGTGTTTATGACGATCTTCCGGGATATGGCTCATTCCCGCCTTGGATTTCTCACGAATCGTTGCATTTGTAATATCTTTACCCTCAAAAATCAGCTTTCCCTCACTCATCTTTTCCAGACCGGTCAACGCCTGTACCAGCTCACTCTGTCCATTGCCGTCAATGCCTGCAATGCAGACGATCTCGCCGCGCCGCACGTTAAAAGACACATTTTTAACCGCATTGTTGCTGTGTACTTTGCTGGGCACAGTCATATGCGCTACCTTCAGGACAGTCTCCCCCGGATGTGCCGGTTTTTTCTCAACAGAAAAGCTGACATCCCTGCCAACCATCATACGTGACAGTTCTTCCTTTGTCGTATCCCTGATATCCACCGTTCCTATATACTTACCCTTGCGAAGGATCGTGCAACGGTCGGCAACCTCCATGATCTCGTTCAGCTTGTGGGTAATAAACAGGATTGATTTACCCTCGTTCGCGAGGCTTTTCATGATCTTCATGAGCTCATCGATCTCCTGAGGCGTCAGAACCGCCGTAGGCTCATCAAAGATCAATACATCATTATTTCGATACAGCATCTTCAAAATTTCCGTCCGCTGCTGCATACCTACCGTAATATCCGAGATTAAAGCATCCGGATCCACCTTTAACCCATACTTATCACTCAATTCCATTACTTTTTCCCTTGCTTCCTTTTTCTCAAGGAAGAGTCCCCTGGTAGGCTCAACACCAAGGACAATATTATCTAACACAGAAAAACATTCTACCAGCTTAAAATGCTGGTGTACCATACCAATATTCAAATCGTTCGCATCATTTGGATTGTTGATCTGAACCTCTTTTCCGTTCATTTTGATCGTACCGCTGGTTGGCTGGTACAATCCGAACAGAATGCTCATAAGTGTCGATTTTCCTGCACCGTTTTCCCCTAACAGTGCGTGTATCTCACCTCGTCTGAGCTGCAAGGTAACATTGTCATTAGCCTTGATTCCCGGAAATTCCTTTGTAATGTTAAGCATCTCAATAATGTAATCATTCGCCATAGTATTCATTCCTTTTCCTATTTCCTTTGATGGAAAAAGGGAAGGGCGTAAAATGAAAAGCCCTTCCCTCGTAACTGTCCAGTGCTTTGTCCTGAATGAAAAGTTACTCTCCTTTTGTTCAACCTCTGAAATTACTCAACGTAGTCAACAGATACGTGTGAGCCAACTGACGGGTTATTCTCGGTATCGTTAGATACTGCAATAGAACCGTCCTTGATGCCCTCTAATACAGTATTGTACTCATCCTTTGTAAAGGTAGCAAATCCCCAGGAAGCGTCATCGGTAGGAAGACCGATATAATCACCCTGTGTCAGACCCAACTGCTCAGACTTTCCGCCAAGTGCATCCCACTCGCCACTGAAGTACTTATCCAATGCATCATATACAGCTGCATGTAAGCCCTTCATTGCAGATGTTACACAGCAGTCACCGATGACCGGCTTCTGGTCTACGTCAACACCGATCACCTTGCCATCGTGATTGTTTGCAGCCTCAACTGCTGAGGTGTAAATACCGCCGCCGCATGCGAATACGATTTCTGTACCGTCTGCATACCAGCCTTCCATACGTGCCGTAATGTTCTCATCACCGTAGAACTGTCCGCCATAGAAGTACTTCACGCTGACATCAACACCCATCTCCTCTGCTGCTGCATTGATACCCTGAATGTATCCGAAACCGTAACGGATTACTGCGGGAACTGCGATACCTCCAAGGAAACCAAGCTTTGTGTAGCCATCCTTCACAGCACCATAGCCTGCGAGATAACCTGCCTGCTCCTCCTGGAAAGAACAGATGTATACATTGCTTCCAATTGCTACAGAATCACCTGCAAGATTTACAAGATCTCCCTCTGTAACGTCAACTGCGATAAACTTTACATCCGGATACAGATCCTGCTCCTCTGCGATGGCAGGTCCGAATAAGTAACCGGGCATAACAACGACTGTAGCACCCTCATTGATCGCAAGATCGATCGCATTGATACGCTCTTCATCGGTATCCTCAGCGGGCTTGTAATACTCATATTCTACGCCGTTTTCATCACCATATGCACATACCGTCTCCCATGTAATCTGGTTGAAGGACTCGTCTGTGATATCTCCGGAGTCAGTGATCATGGCAATCTTTTGTGCAGACTTATCAATTCCTGCGTCATCTGCAGGAGCTTCCTCTGCTGCGTCATCTGTTGCTGGTGTCTCTGTAGCATCATCTGCTGGTGTCTCTGTAGCATCATCTGCGGGTGCATCTGATGCCGCGTTGCTTCCGCATGCTGTCAGAGAAAATACCATTGTTGTCGCTAAGAATGCTGCTAATACTTTCTTCTTCATTTTTCTTTTCCTTTCCTCTTAAATTTAAATTCCTATATGTGTAAATCCTTACGGGATCAACACCAATCTTTCATTATCTGCCTATTGTAACAGATTTCTCTATGAATTGCTAGTATCCTGTTCAATTTATTGTTGCTGCTTTGTTACTGTTCGTTACTTTTCACACAGTAGCCCGCATTTACTGCGGGCTGCGTGCCATAAACGTACATGAGCCATGAATTTGGCGATTTTGCATGCGAAGCATCGCCAAATTCGTTGCGATTCACAGGTCAGCTGGCTGACGTGTGAATTGTAACA
>JALFNQ010000154.1 GCA_022773965.1 Lachnospiraceae bacterium | reverse complement strand
CTTGATCTCGCTCATGATAGGTTACTTTTCACACGTCAGCCAGCTGACCTGTGAATTGCAACGAATTTGGCGATGCTTCGCATGCAAAATCGCCAAATTCATGGCTCATGTACGTTTATGGCACGTAGCCCGCAGTAAATGCTGGCTACTGTGTGAAAAGTAACCATGATAGTCACGCTTTCGGTCTGGTTACTCTACTGCAGAATGTGATATAGTGGTTCCTTTCAGGCAAAATTATCCTAATAAATGCAAGAGCAACAAAAAGCATAACAATTAAATATGTTTGCCTTCATCCCTACAAACCGGAATCTTTCGAGTTCTATAAAAAATATATCAGTTTTCTGTTATTCAAGAATTAGAATAATAATTGTAGTCCCATAACAATCACCCAGATATATGCACAAGTCTTAGGAATCATTAACATCCCGATTTTCGGCATTTTCTTACTCAGCAGAGTTACCGGCAGATAACATCCAAAAGAGATGATTATTGCTGCTACCATTCTAGTCATATGATAGCCGTATGTATTACCGGAAATAGCATACAGAATGATTACTCCAATTCCTGTTACTGCAAATACTGCATTCCTGATAATGGACAATTTCAGATTACCTTCATCACTACACCAGTTATTCTGTGGAAGGAAGCAAATTACAATTCTAATAATTGCAGAAACCCAAATAATGATTTCTAACATAATAGGTGCTTCCATCAAGTCGGGTACACGTGGTTGATAAGTATCTTTTGTCATAGTGTTGTAGTCTCCTTTTCCAATAATTTTGTATAGCAAAAATAATTTCTAAAAAACACCACTTCTGCTAAAGCTAACATCTGTTTATTAAACATCTTTCAGCATTATTGCATATCTTGCTGAACACAGACTTACATGTAATCATCTCTTCTTCCGTAAGTCCTTGAAACATATTTCTTACGAACTCACTCTGTACATTTAGACCGGCTTGAATAATTTCCTGTGCAGAATCTAACAATATTATTTCAATATGCTTCTTGTTATCTTCACTCTGTTTCTTCTCAACTAATCCCCTATCTTCCAGAGATTTTAATGATGTCGATACATGTGATTTCGTAGATTTTCGCACTTTAACAATATCTGCCGCTGTTTTATACTGTGAATTATTGTATAAAAACATTAGTATGTCATACTCCATTTGAGTTAATTCATATTGGTCACATACTGACCTTGTAAGTTTCTCATAATAACATGTTATTGTCTTATGCATGTCCCAAAAATGCATGAAAATCGTCTTTGACGATGGGATTTTTGCACTCCTGAATCATGTTCCTACGGGTGCTGGACATCCGGTGGATGTCCGTTTAGCACCGCCCGGAACGGAGTGTAGACCTACGCGTTTCCGCTCTGACCTGCTCTGAACAGTTACACACTTCCAATAATTAATCGCATCAGAGAATCATATGCAAGCGTAAATGCCTCCAGACCGGTAAGTATTTTTCCATCTGTTTTCATCATACTCTTACCGTCTTTCTCCAGATCTGCAAATCCTGCAAAGTTAAATAAATGCGGCTCAAGGGATAAAAATCCATCAAAACCGGTATCCAATAAATCCTTGAGGATCGCTCCTACATTGCCATCGCCATATCCTGCCGGCACCACGCTGCCATCCACCTTTTTGGCATCCTTGACATGAACATATGCAACATACTTCTTTAACAGCTGATAAGCCTCCTGTGTGTCCTGCTGACACTGGACAAAATTTGCAAAATCAAAAATAGCTTTAAAATGATCTCCATAAAAGGCATCCATCAGCTTCTTACACTCTGCTGCCTTTTCTCCATAAATGCCCTTTTCATTTTCGTGCAAAAGAACAGCCCCGTTTGCTGCAGCGTAATCTGCAAACCTGCCGATCCTCTCAAACACAGCACCCTCATAGATTGCAGGATCGCATCCCTCCGGCAGATAAAAGCTAAACATTCTGATATTGGGGCACTCCATCATATGGCTAATCTCTACCGCTCGCTTAAATTCCTCGAAATGTGCTTCAAACTCATCTGTAATACCGATTTTTCCTAAAGGCGATCCCAATGCAGAGAGTCTGATTCCATTTGCATCCAGCACTTCTTTGATCTGCTTCACTTTTTCATCTGTGTGATAGACCAGATTATCTCCATCCACTCCCCGCATCTCCACATAGGACATGCCTAAACCTTTCAGGCTCTCCACCTGAACTTCCAGCTCTTGTGCAATTTCATCCGCGAAACCTGTAAGCTTTACTTTCATCTGTTGATTTCCTCCTAAAATGTACCTTCTGTATCAAATACAATCCCTGCATCTTCCTTTTTCTTTGAAGTCGCACGCTTTTTATTTAATTCCGTTAAAAACAATTCCTCATCAAAAGGCAGTTCCACCGTGCGGTTCAGCCAGCTTGACAAATGCATTGCATTTGAAAGAGTCAACCCTCTGATGCCTTCCACACCTTCAGCAACAAGCGGAGTTCCTTTCAAAATATGATCGGCAAATGCTTTCAGTACACCTACATGCTGCTCATTCTGCCCATCTGTCTCAACCTAGATCCTTGTACAATCCGGTTTCTTAAATCCTTCCTTCTCAGTCATGCAGTATTCGCTGATATTGGTTGAAAGCTTATCAAAAATCAGCTTTCCTTCTTCACAGACTATTTTACCCATCTCAAAGGTCAACTCCAGCCGATTCGTTCCGGGAGCATCTACCGTAGTGGTTACGAACACACCGGTAGCTCCATTCTCAAATTCCATATATGCAGTCACATCATCCTCAACTTCAATATTGTGCCATTTAGCCTCATGGCAGAATGCTCTTACCTTGACCGGCATGCCACATAGCCACTGCAACAAATCAATCTGATGCGGGCACTGGTTTAACAATACCACAATGCTTTAGAGCTGTATGTTACACTGACAGACCTGCCGGATGTTCTGTTAAATGACACCGTTTCAAGTGTTTCCAAGGGTTCTGTGATCATTATTCCGCCCCATTATGTACATCAGCTGTTTAACCGGAAATTAACCGTCTATGAGCGCTACATCATCACGATCAACAGTAACTGGCTGCATACGGTTCTGGGGGGCAGACTCAGAATTCATGTATTATGCATCCTCTGCCAATTTACCGGCAATCGTCCAGTTGTCCGTTTCCGATGTTTCCATCCTTCGTGAGCAGATGGATCACTATTTACAAACCCACTCCACTCCATCACTTTTCGCATATGCGGACTTCTTTTCCCTGTTAGGCACACTGGATTCACAAATCATCCATGGACTCCGGAAGAATCCTGCCGGGAAACGATCCATTTCACAGTCCCAGAAAAACGTGAACGAGATTATCTCTTTTATCAACAGACACCTGACCGAACCGCTTACCCTTGATCTTATTGCAGCAGAATTCCATCTGAACAAAGACTATCTGGGGCGACTGTTTAAAGAGCACACGCACGCAACCATCGGACATTATATCTGCATCCAACGTGTGAATCTCGCCCAAAGTATGCTGGCAGAAGGGCAGACCGTAACCCAAGTTCAGGAAAGGCTTGGCTTTTCCAGTTATGCCTATTTTTTCAAATTCTTTAAAAAAATGACCGGGATTTCTCCCAGTCATTATCGTAAAACCAATATGAAACTAATAGAATAAATCAATCACCCGTACGACTCAATCCTGGACAGGCTGAAATCCAACGTAGTCCCTTTCATCTCCGCCCCTGCTTGTGCTCCTTTTTGATCTGATACATCATCCGATCCGCCTGACTGATATACTCGTCCAAACCCTGCCCCATATCAGACTCCGAAGTAAGAATATAACCAATACTGGCAGACAGCTTCACCGGAACATCCCTCACAGGCACCGCCTCCCTGATCTTCTGTTCGATCTCAGCCTTTATAGATACCGCCTGTTCCTCACTGTCGCAGGTTCCCATCATCAAAAATTCATCCCCTCCGTAGCGGATGCAAAAATAGGTGCTGTCCGGGCATTGCGTCCTGCATATACATTCGACTTAACTTATTATTCAATAATCGTATGGAAATATTTTGTCTGACATTGTCTACTACAAGATTCATCATACTGATCCAGTAAAACAGATTTTCATTTTCTATATAATCAATCTGATCACCCAACACACAATATACATATTTTATTCCATTCAAATGAAGTGGCATAAAAATAAACACATCCGATTCTGATGTACAAAAATTCTGTGGAATCAGTTGTACGGTCTCCAATCTGCCAGACGAAATAACGCCTCTACCAGACTGTGCCTGAAAGAGCACGCGCATCTTTTCAGAAAAGAAATCCACTCTCTTTTTCTTCTCTGCTTCCGGCGTAAAATACTGTAAATACTCATCTTCATTCAATAAAATTGCGAATTTACGGATATCGGTATCTTGCATCTGCTCATATATGGTTTTATTCAATTCCATCACCGTCTGACACGCCAACAGCCTTTTTTGTATCAGGTTCATGCGCCATCTGATCTGCTGATTCTGATAAAAGGTGCTACTCATCTTTCTTTTTATGATTATATTTTTTTCAACACAGGCACTGCAGCCACAGCTTTCATCCGCTTGAAATTCAAAGGGTGCAAACACACAGCGAGGATAATCTTTTCCATCAATCATACCCAGAATCTGTTCTATGGATATCTCTCCCAGATTCTCCTTACTTCTTCCAACACTGGCGATTCCCGGATCATGACATTTTGACTCAAACAGATTATCAAAACCGGTCACGATCGTATCCTTTGGAACACACAAACCCCGGCTTTCCATCATATCCATATAGCCGATCGCCATATTATCGTTCGCACAGACAACTGCGTCAGGAAGTGCCATACCTGCTTGATCAAAATCCAAAAAAGCCTGTTTTCCTGCATTCCTGGAGAAATCATAATCCCGGATACGCGCTTCTTCTACCACAATCCCATGCTTACTTAAAACATCACAAAAGGCCTGCTTTCTCTGACAATTTTCAATATGATCCGATGGTCCGCCTACATAATTGAACGTCCTGCATCCATGTACTGTCACAAGATGCTCCACAATAGCTTCCATTGCTGAATAATTATCCGTTCCTATAAAATGCACCCCCGGTATATCCATTTCCACACTAATACAGGGAATCTTTCTTTCCCTGCAGGTCTCGATGATCGGAGTCAGACGACTAATGGAATCCATGTTGTTAGAAATCATAACCATACCATCAATATCAGAAGCAAGGGGTAAATGAAAAATGCTGTACTCACATTCATTGTATTCCTGTTCCGCTTCAAATCCACCATAGGTATTAAAAATATAAAGATCATTGTTTGTTTCTTTGATCTTTTGGCGCATACCTTTTAAAATCCCACCAATATGTTCCCCATTCCATGCAGTAGAAAATACCGCTATTTTTTCTTCATTTACTTAAATTTCTCCACAATACGATTGATTGCCTGCACATTATCCTCATTGACAGTGACAACGTTTTTCAGATCCTCTGCTGTCGTATTTGTGCGTTCGATCACACTGACAATGTCATCCACACCATTTTCATTCTCAGATGCAGTCATCTGAATGACCTCCATCTGGCTTTTAATTCCGGCAATCGATGACACGAAACCTGCGGATGCTTTTTCAATCTCATAAATTGCATGCCTGATCACCTCCACAGAATTGTCATAATCATTTGCAATCTCCACAAACTCTTTAAACTTATCTGAAACATCCTGCTCCATAAAACTGATGATATCATCAAAGCATGTCCGGACATTTTCAATGTTGACATTGATCTCCCCACAGATTTCCTGAATCTGTACGGCAGTTTCTGAGGAATTCGTTGCAAGATTACCAATCTCCTGTGCTACAACCGCAAAACCCTTGCCCTGCTCTCCTGCTCTGGCAGCCTCGATCGATGCATTCAAAGAAAGTAAATTCGTCTGGCTTGCAATATCCAGAATCTTCGCTACCATATCGTTAATCCGTGTCAAAGACTGTAAGCTGACCATAGCCGTCTCTACATTGCGGCGGTTCTCCTCAATCCTGCTGCCGGTTTCACTTAACGTACTTCCAGCCATCTCCTTCATCGTACGCGCTGTCCGAATCAGTTCCACGCTCTTTTCATTGCCATCCTTCACCTTTTCCTCAACAGAAACCACCAGCTCAGAGATGGTACGGATTTCACTCACCACACCCTCAATCGCATCATTTGTCGTACTGATACCTGCTGCAAGCTGTTCTGTTGTGGCACAGTTATCGCTCACATAATCCACCAATGTACGGGTTGCCTCGTTGGTCTTTCCCGTAGATGAATTCAAAGAGTCTGTACACTCATGCAACGTTCCCACAATCTCCTGCAAGGTACTGTACAAAAGATCTGTCGCAGTGGCGATCTGTCCGGTCTCACTTTTACTTCCTATATACCTTTTCATTTTCTCCGGCTTCGTCAATTCCAGATTCTGCAGCTGAAGGATTGCTTCCTCAACCACCTTCAGTGATCTGGTACAAAACCTCACGATCAACCATGACAGACCCGCAATCAGAAGAAATGATACCAGACACAGCATTCCAAGCATCCATTTATTTTCTGTTGCCTTTGCATAAATCTCCTTCTGTGTATCGCTAAGCACAACCGCCCACTGACGCTCCGGTATGTAATGATAAACTGCCAGTGATGCCTGACCCTGCTCATCGATATACTCCAGATTTCCGATCAATGCTTCCGGATTCTCCTGAATCTTAGCGATCACGGATAATAGCATCGGATTTTCAATCTCTTTTGACATCAGTTCTTCATTTTCATCAAAAATATGCGTGGAAGATGCCACATTGATCATATAGCTGCGCGCATCGGCAAGTCCTTCCGTTGATACTGCATCCAGCGTTGTCTTTAATCCGGATGCCATCTGCGCACCACCCACAAAGCCTATGATCGTTGATCCATCGGCACTATATACCGGAGAATACAAAGACAGAACCAGCTGTCCGGACGCAGGAGAAAGTAAGATTCCCGTATTATAAATGTCTCCCGCTGCTGCGATCGCATCCTGCAGTTGTTTCAGGCGCTCGCCCTCACGCATCGTCATTCCAATTGCCCCCTGATTGGAATGGGTCAGCACATGTGTCTCCCAATCAGAGATATAAATACCTTCCCAGCCATCCAGACCGGCAAAATACTGCTCCGTATAGCTCTGTGCCTTCTGCACAAGCACCGGATCAGTCGGATTCTCTAAAAGCTCTGCAACCACCGGTGACTTTCCATAGGAAACCAGCAATGACTCCGCCCCCGAAACACTCTGCTCTATAATCTCAGTTTTCGCTACCAGTGTCGTATCCATATTACTCATCGCCGTGTCATACATGGCAATTCGCATGTTACGATTCGCAAGCAGAAATAACAACAATGTACAGCATGCTGTCACCAATGCAATAGAAACCGTAATCAGCGTACTCATCTTTTGGTTTTTAATACCCCGTTTCATCCCTTTTTCCCCACTTTCCGTACATATATAAAATAATATATAACTACATTCTAAGAAAAAAAACGTCTACAAAGTCCCTTGTAATTATAGAATTTATCCCGATGTTTTATAGAAAATCACTATAGCCGGATCATCCGATCATTGTCTTCACCATACATGTCTTTTCACAAAAACAGATGCCATATTTGATGATTTTCACAAATCCTTTATCCAAAAATGGTGCTGCATAATCTTTTTCTTTAATCTGATCCAGTGCAGCACGACAGCCCTGTTCCATCTCGGTGAACCTTTTGCATACCTTAAGCTCCATAAGAATCACCGGTGCCTCTTCATCATAAGGAACAAGCGCAATATCCGGTCTTCCATTTCCACATTCCCGGTTAGACTGCGGTGTATAATCCGGCATTGCCAA
>JALFNQ010000147.1 GCA_022773965.1 Lachnospiraceae bacterium | reverse complement strand
TATCGACTACGAACATCCAGAGCTTACCATATTGGATGCTATTGATGAGCAGGAATCTTATTATGAATCCATCAATATGCCGACAAATCTGAAGGCACTGGGTGTCAAAGAAGAGGATCTGGAAGTTCTGGCCAATAAATGTAGTCGTGGCAAAACAAGAACGCTTGCCGGCTACAAGGAGCTTGGATATGAGGAAATATTGGAAATCTATAAAATGGCTTTTGAGGCATAGGTGATCTTTGCAGAGGAAAGCTTGCAGAAGATCCCGGAACTTTTACAGAGTTTCGGGATTTTTCTATGTCGTAAAGGAAACTGTGTCTAAGCGTATTCTTTTTATTGACAAAGCTGGAATGGAACATTAGGATAGAGACAATACATTTAATTATGGAGGTGTATATGGTTATTCTACAATGGTGTAAAATGCAGATCATGTGTTTGTTGATCTTAATATATGTGGGCTACATATATATGCGGGAAGGTTTTCTTCTGGACAGAGTTACAAAAAAATCCAACTGTAATCGAATATTTGATGCAATGTTTATATTTGCAGATTTGGCAGTGCTTTTTGATGGCGTTACCGCATGTACTGTCAATTTTACTGACCAGATCCCAAGGAGTTTGAATGTTGCATTGCATTTTTTTATGTTTCTTCCCTATGATATTTTTGCCATACTTCTTTTTATGTATTGGCTGTCAGTGACAGTAGGTATTCCAAAAAGCAAATGGGGAAAATATGGCTGCGTATTACCGGGGGTCATCGCAATTGCTTTGACGATCTGGTTTCTGCCTGAATTGGATTTCATAAAGGGCACATACACCAATTATTCTATGGGAAAATCTGTATATGCATGTTTTGCCTGTGTGATCATCTATTGTGTGCTTACGATCGGACTTGTCATTACCCAGTATCGCTATATACCGAAGAATAAGACGCGCGCGTTGGCAACGACACTGGCATGCATCATTTTTATTCTGAGTCTGCAGGTGGTGTTTCCTGAGGTGCTGCTTACAAGCGTTGCAATTGCAATGATCACGATCAGTATTTACTTGAACATGGAAAATCCGGCGATCCATGGTCTGGAGCATTATCAGCACGAGATGGTCATGGGGTTTGCAACACTGGTAGAAAATAAAGATGATAATACGGGAGGCCATATCAGGCGGTCTTCTGCCTATGCGGTATTGATCGCAAAAGAACTGAGAAAAAGGGAAAAATATAAAAAGGTGATCACCAGAGACTATCTGGACAATCTGGAACAGTCTGCCCCGATGCACGATATCGGAAAGATCGGTATCCCTGATGCAATTTTGCAAAAACCCGGAAAACTGACAGCAGAAGAATTTGACAAGATGAAGGAGCATCCGGTGATCGGCGGAACGATCATTCGTGATACATTTGGGCATTTGTTTAACGGTGAATATGAGAACATGGCCTATCAGGTAGCTACGTATCATCATGAGAAGTGGAATGGAAAGGGATATCCGGAGGGGCTTTCAGGGACAGATATTCCGCTCTGTGCAAGGATCATGGCTGTGGCAGATGTGTTCGATGCGGTATCTGCAAAGCGCTGTTACCGGGATGCAATGCCCCTTGGAAAATGCTATGGGATCATAGAAAGCGGGCGTGGCAGCGATTTTGATCCTGATATTGTGGATGCTTTTATGGAAAACAGAGATCAGGTAGAGAAAATCTATTATCGCGAAAGAGGGTAAAAAGGAGAATGATATGGCTGAAATCAAATGGAAAAATTGTTTTCGTGTAGGCGTTAGTATTTTTATTTTGTTTCTCTGTTGTACGTATTGGAAAACGGCAGCAGGATTTGCGGGAAAGGTATTGAGTGCAGCAACACCGCTTTTTATAGGAGCAATGATCGCTTATGTATTGAATATCCTGATGAGCTTTTACGAGCGGCATTATTTTGTGGCACGGAATGATAAAAAAATGATACAAAAGAGTCGCAGACCGGTCTGTATGGTAGCATCATTTGTTTCACTGATCTTGATTTTTGTGCTGGTCATCCGTCTGGTGATACCGGAGCTGACTTCCTGTGTGCAGCTGCTCGTGGCGGAGATTCCGCCTGCGATTGAAGAATTGTTGGCAAGTGACTGGATCC
>JALFNQ010000132.1 GCA_022773965.1 Lachnospiraceae bacterium | reverse complement strand
TACCGCTACCAGCGAAATGCCTGCAATGAGTCCTGTATTTGTAAGAAAATCGGAAAATGCGTAGTGCAGGGATGTACCAATAATTATGTTCGGCGGATCACCGCACATCGTAGCTGATCCACCCAGATTCGCACAGAACACCTCCGACAGGATCATCGGAACCGGATTGCATTTCAGCAGCTGACAGAGCTCTACCGTCACTGCTGCCAAAAACAGGATCACCGTAATACTGTCAATAAACATGGACAGAAATGCAGACATCAGCATGAATACAACAAAGATGCGCACCGGCTTGTAATCCACGAGCTTAGCGAGCTTCTAGCACAGCCACCGGATAAATCCGGCCTTGCCCATGCCCTCTACCATGATCATCATACCTGCAATAAAGATGATCGTGGTCCAGTTGATACCTCCGGTTGATTCTCCTGCCTCTGCTGACGCTTGCCAGAAGTCCGGTGTAAAAATACTGTGAAAGTTCAATGTGTTAAAAATTGCCTGTGGACTGCGCATACATACACCAAACACAAGGATCAGCATCACTGCACCACAGGCAAGCGTCACATAATGGCGCTCAAACTTTTCCGTGACGATAAAGAAAAACATCACCAAAAAGATTACAAGTGCTAAAATTTTTGCAACCATAAACAAACCTCTCTTTTTTATTTTTAGTCTCAGACTTCAAGTAAAAAAGAGAAATGATCCTTCTGTCCGTCCGTATTTAAGATAAAAGCCAGGATCCGCGACAAGCCACGGGTAGGGCAGCTGCTTTTATGATACACGCTGGCTGATGCATAGGCAATGAGGGCTGCGATACCTGCCAGTAACGCCTGTAACACCAAGGTAATGGAGAAGATGTCTCTGCACTCCGGCAGGGTTCTCCTGTGCTTGTCATGCAGGCTCGCATGGGAAGCGGCGTCATCATCAAACAGCCACTGCCCCTCATCCAGCATGTCCGAATGCTCCGCATGGGCCTGCGGAATCTGTAAAACAGCATGAGAAGAGTCGATGCAAAAGATATCATCCAGGCCGTTGTCCAGCTGCATGTGGCATCCTGATAGAACGATCAGGGAAATGCATACAAACAAAAGCAGTTTTTTCCATGTCACATTCTTTTGCATCTGTGCTCTCCTCCTTTCTCCTTAAATTCCTTTGCTTCATTTCTGAATAGTAGTTATAGCCTTTTTCATTTTGAAAGTCAAGAAAATATTGTATTTTTTCAGTACATAAAAATTTAAGAAAATTAGTTTTCATCCTTCAAACAGGCGAAAAAGCACCTGTCGCCGGGGTTGGCAACAGGTGCTTGTGAGGGGTTTTTTAGTTTAATTTCCAGATATCATCGTTGTACTGCTCGATGGTACGGTCTGATGAGAAGAAGCCTGCCTGGCTGATGTTCTTCAACATCATCTTTGCCCAGCCCTTGCGGTCTTCATAAGCTGCAAAGATCTTATCCTTGGTCTCTACATAATCCTGATAATCAGGGAATGTCATGAACCAGTCTTTGTTCAGAAGTTCGTTGTACAGACGCTCCAGATTTTCCTTCTGTCCGACCTTCAGTAACTCGTCACTCACGATGAAATCTACACACTTCTTTAAGTCTGCATCCTTCTCGTAGTAATCCTTGGAAACATAGTCTCCGCGCTCATAACGCTCAATAACGGTCTCGCTGGACTCACCGAAGATAAAGATGTTATCCTTGCCAACCAGCTCTGCGATCTCTACGTTTGCACCGTCCATTGTTCCGATGGTCACTGCTCCGTTTAACATAAACTTCATGTTACTTGTTCCGGATGCCTCCTTGGAAGCCAGTGAGATCTGCTCATCAATGTCACATGCCGGGATCAGCTTCTCAGCCAGTGTTACATTGTAGTTTTCTACCATTACTACCTGCAGATAGGGGCTTACCTCGGGATCGTTTGCGATCAGCTCCTGCAAACATAAGATCAGATGGATGATATCCTTTGCGATCACGTATGCAGGTGCAGCCTTTGCTCCGAAAATAACTGTGATGGGAGTCTTCGGCAACTTTCCGGCCTTGATCTCGAAATATTTATGGATCACATATAATGCATTTAACTGCTGTCTCTTGTACTCGTGCAGACGCTTGATCTGAATATCGTAGATTGCATTTTCAGCCAGCTCGATATTCTGTGTGCGCTTCATATAATCTCTGAGGATTGCTTTTCTTGTTTCTTTTACAGAGAGCAGCTTCTCCAATACAGCATCATCATTTAAGAACTGCTCAAGCTTTGTCAGCTCCATAGCATCCTTCTTGAATCCGGGTCCGATCAGCTCTTCGATCAGAGAAGCCAGCTCCGGATTGCTGTATAACAGCCAGCGACGGAAGGTAATACCATTTGTCTTATTATTAAACTTCTCCGGATATAACTCGTAGAATTTGTGTAACTCGGTATTTTTCAGAATCTCTGTATGCAGGGCAGCTACACCGTTGACACTGATGCCATAGTGGATATCAATATGTGCCATGCAAACACAGTTGTCCTTGTTGATGATCGCTACATCAGGATCGTTGCACTTCTTATTGACACGTGCATCCAGCTCACGGATGATCGGCATCAGCTGAGGAACTGCTTTCTTCATGAAAGAGATCGGCCACTTCTCAAGTGCCTCAGCAAGAATAGTATGATTGGTGTATGCACAGGTCTTGGAAACAACGTCAATTGCCTCATCCATGGTCATTCCGCGCTCCTGAAGCAGACGGATCAGCTCCGGGATAACCATGGTCGGATGGGTATCATTGATCTGGATCACTGCGTAATCATACAGATCGTACAGATTAGAACCCTTTGCCTCTGCCTCATCTAAGATCAGACGTGCAGCATTGCTGACCATGAAATACTGCTGGTAAACACGAAGCAGACGTCCTGCATCATCGCTGTCATCAGGATATAAGAACAATGTCAGGTTCTTTGCAATATCCTGCTTGTTGAAGCCGATATTGTCACTTCCAACGATGGACTCATCAACAGTCTCTACATCAAATAAGTGAAGCTTTGTTGTGCGGTTCTCGTATCCGACTACATCGATGTCATACATGCGGGATTTCAGTGTAAATCCGCCAAACTCGATATCATAGGTCTTGTCAGTGGGACGAAGCCAGCTGTTCTCGGTCATCCAGGGATTCGGAGTCTCACTCTGTAAGTGATTTTTGAATACCTGCTTGAATAATCCGTAGTGGTAATTCAGGCCAACACCATCACCGTTTAATCCCAAGGTTGCGATAGAATCAAGGAAACATGCTGCCAGACGTCCAAGTCCACCATTTCCAAGGGAAGGCTCTGCCTCGATCTCTTCGATCTCAGCTAAAGATTTTCCGCACTTCTCCAGCTCTGTCTTTACTTCATCATATAAACCAAGGTTGATCAGGTTGTTTGATAATAATTTTCCGATTAAGAACTCTGCAGAAATGTAGTAGAGCTTCTTCTTTCCTTCGTTGCTCTCCTTATCCTTTGCAGCTTCCTTCACATACTCTAATAATGCAATATAAATCTCCTCATTTGTGCACTGATCCATATAGCGGCCAAATCTTTTCTTTACATACTCATTCACAGTCATTGTTCTTCTCCTTTTATTTTGTTGGGGGTCTGTCTGTTTCAACTGTAGCCATTATATACGTTTCTCTGCGGAAAATGCTTGCAGTATTCTACCGTGATATAGTACAATACTATCATCTTATAGTTTTTTGCGTCCCTCCACACTTTCGGGCACAGCGACACAATTTCGACAAGCAACCCCAAAAACGGCACTTGCAAGGAGCATGCAGATGAATATCCCTGAATACGAATCCTATCATGAACAAAAATCTCATTTTGACGCGGCATTTCCGTACAATACCTACCTCTGCTCAGTTCCGTTGGATTTCATGCAGGTTCCGTTGCACTGGCATGACGAAGTGGAATTTATCTATATTAAAAAGGGCTGCGGAGAGATTTCTGTTGATTTTACGGCCTATGAGGTGCACGAGGAGGACATTGCCCTCATCATGCCCGGGCAGCTCCACGCCATCAGCGCGATTCCCGGCAAGAGCATGGAGTACGAAAATATTATTTTTCACCCGAAAATGCTGGAATCCTCTGCTGCTGATTCCAGCTACCACACATTCTTAAAACCACTGTTTTCCATGCAGCTTGCCTGCCCCATAATCCTCACAAAAAAAGACAGCTCCTACGCAACGGTACGAAGCTGCCTTGATCGAAATGACAATATCTGTATGAGTTTTCCTGCCGGTTATCCGCTTGCCATCAAGGGAAATCTGTTTGCCTTATTTTTTGCGCTCTATACAAGTTATTCCGATAAAAAGCGCAGTCCCTCCACCGAAAAGAATATCGAAAAACTAAAATCCGTCATCAAATATGTGGAACTGAACTATGCATCTCCCATGACGATTGCAGAAATGGCGGATCTGGCAGGCTTTTCAGAATCTCATTTTATGAAGTATTTTAAAAATACGATGGGTGTGCCCTTTACTGCCTATTTGAATTCCTACAGGCTCACGATGGCAGGCCGTATGCTTCTGCAGTCGGATGACACAATTCTGTCCATTGCCACGGAGGTGGGCTTTGACAACCTGTCCTATTTTAACCGCGCATTCAAAAAACAGTTTGGTATGACACCCAGCGCCTACCGGCAGGCAAACTGACAATCATCTCTATACACGAAAAAGCTGATACGTTCTGCGTGAATCCTTATCTGCCACTTTCCCCAACACGCCGGAGATATCCTGAACATAGCTGCGCAGCCGCTCTCCGGTATCGATCAGATGTTCTGCCAAAAGTCCAAACTCATTTCTGCGCTCATAATCAATGTCAAATTCCAGATTACCTTTTGCCATCTCTTCCATGGCCTGCTCCACCAGATGCAACGGTTCCGTGATCATTCCAATGACCTTTCGCTGCTTGAAGGATATAAATGCAGCAATCGCCATCATAAAGCACACACTGATCGCGCCAAACATAAAGATACTCCCGCGAATCACCCGCATTGCCTGATCCGCATTTTTCTGTGTCTCATCATTCAGTTTTTCCAGCTTCTGATTGACCTCACTGATCAAAGGCAGGTAATTCTCCTCCAATGTCGACACAGCATCCCCGCTCTTACCAACAATTGACTGCAAAATAGCCTGTGAACGAAACGGAAATGCTTCCTGCAACAGCTTCTGGATCTCTGCGATACTTTCCGCAGATTCCGGATAACTCTTTTTCAACGCTTTCAGATCCTTTTGCAGCTCCATATCCAGCTCATCCACCTGTGCGGAATACTCCTGTTTCTGATCCTTATCCGTACAAAGCATCAGCTTATAGTTTGTATTCTGGATCATCACATTGCAATACTGGATATCTTCCAGGCTCTGCATGGCGCTCATGTTCTCATCGCGGAAATTCTGCATAGAGGAATAGAGTACAAACAAAATGAGAATCGTCATACCAAGCACAGCTGCAAGCCCCAATATTTCAAAGACAAGCATATTGCCAAGAATCTCTTTGACCATCCGGTTTTTTTTGCGCTGCTGCCGTCTCTCTTTTAATTTTCGCAGGATCTTTTTCCGGTCCTTCGTTTGCACTAATTTAAAAAACCTCAGCTTCTTCCCTATCTTCTTGTTCATCTCTTCATTCTCCAGTCTGCTTTTTTTCCAATTATAAAGAGTCCATGTCAAACTAAAGTAATGAACTTGTAAAATAAGGGTAAAATTCTCATATGATAGAGCAAAAGCCGCCATTGCTGGCGGCTCTCTTGCTAATCCCAGTTTATGGCTTCAGGCGAAATGGTCGGGCTTGTATCTACCTTTGCTTCTGCAATCGATTCATGTTCGTCCGGCTCCAATTCAGCTTCCGGAATGTCTGAGACGATTGGACTGTGAAATATATGAAACGGATCAATATCAATGCATTTATATTCGTCTCTGTTTCCACCAATATCCCATGCAACCGAATAATTTAAAACTGTTAATTTTTCGTGAAATATCTTTTCATCCTCCAAAACTTTAAATACTCCACCACTTTTTATGATCGGCTTCATGTCTAACATTCGAATGCTTCCATCATTCATATAAGCATAAACAACAAAATTCTTTCCGGCTACTGCCTGAAACACTTCCGGCTGAAAATGCATGAAATCTAATTTGCTATTTTCCATAAACTCACCGCCTTTAAATCAATGGATTAATTCTGTTTAATGGTTTATTATCCTTGGAAAGCTCCCAATTTTGCATAAGCTCATCCTTATGAATTTCTGCCCATGCAAGTACAAATTTAAGCTGTCGTTTTGGCAAATATCCCTCACTTATAACTCCATCCTCAATCAGAACAATAGCTTTACAATTTCCGTATTCTGCATGAAAATGCGGCGGATTGTGGTCGCTCCAGTACATTGTTATTCTAATTCCATAAAATAAACTTATTTCTGGCATTGTGTTACCCTCCTCCCATTTCATGTACATAAACAACGCCCTTTTCTTGTTTTCAAGTCATCTTCAAATTTTACGGTGTCTTATGCGCTCCTAATATATGTTATTGACATATTCACTATATGTATACATTAACACCGTTTCACTCATAAAATCAATATATATATTCAACTTATGCATGTTATCCTGTTGCAGAAAGAGTCATGAGTGATGAAAAGTACAGCAGAAGAAAGATTGCAGAAAGTGATACAAAAAAAGTACATCTGCAATGACGCGCGACGAAAATTTTGCACTATTTTGCGCAAAAAAATAAACCGATTTGTGGTCGATTTATCTTAAGTAACACTTGCACAGGATCTCCTTTCCTGTGTATTTTCTTGTAGTTATCACGAGTTATCAAGAATTTTTTCTAAAACCCGTGATTTTACTGGATTTTTCAATGCCGGCGGTGGGACTTGAACCCACACGGGATTACTCCCAACAGATTTTGAGTCTGCATCGTCTGCCATTCCGACACGCCGGCTGATATGTAATGTTGTAACCGCTACAACGAATAGAATTATAGCATATATTTTTCTTGATAGCAAGTAAAATTTTCTCTCAATTGAAAAAAATTATATCCCATTTATACTCCGGCAGCTCTCAACCGGTTGCGAGCTGCCGTTTTTCCACCTTTGCAGACTTTTTGTATCCGGCAAGCATACTCACCACTTCTTCATAATTCCCGAATGCTTTCTGCTCATTAGAAGCTGAAACGATCGTCACAGAAACCAGCGGAAAAAGCTCGGTGACTCCGTGCCTGTTACATGACTGAATGTACCTGCGAACCCGATCCTCTTCCTTGTAGAGTAAATGGGCGCGTCCTTCAAACTCTGTTCTGATCTTTTCCGAAAATGCGAATGGCTGAAAGCCCTCACAGATCATCACAAAATCATCTCCGCCAATATGCCCCACAAAATCGTTTTCTTTTGCGTTGTTCTTTAATACATCTGCCAGAATACGGATGACTTCATCTCCCTTTTCAAAACCGTATACATCATTAAACGCCTTAAAATTATCCAGATCAAAATAATAGATTGTGCACTTTTTACCGGATTCCACACTTTCCTTAACCTCCTGATCAATGACAATATTACCTGGAAGCCCGGTCAAAGGATTGGCGCATTTTGCCAGATCCACATCGATTTCCATGGCTTTTTTTAAGAGATCCTGAATCGTGACAATTCCTATATATTTATCTTCCTCTTTCACCACAATAAAATCATAAAGCGCATCCATCTCACGCTCCATTGCGATCTTCGCCACACTGCTGATGGAAGACCGTCCATCTACCATCAAAAAATTTTTATCTGCCAGATCTCCGATATTCTTTTTGCGATACAACGAAAAACCATACTGCCCGCTTAATTTCTGGAACAGCTTCTCTCTTGTCAGCACGCCGGTCACTTGTTCCTGATCCAGCACGCAGATTCCAACGACTTCATTATTTTGCTTCATGTAAGAAAGGACAGACTCTACCATTACATGCGGTGCAACCGTAAGCCCCGTCCGTACCAGATTTTTAATATAATATTTCTTAACGCCGAAATGATTGTGCATGTGGTTATAGGTATTCTTTTCCAGAATCTGTGCTACAGCCTTCTGGTTGTCAAAATGCAGCTGCTTCTGTGGCTTCGCCAGATAATAGCCCTGTCCATACTGGACACCCAGATCAATCAAAAGCTCCAATTCTTTTTGGGTTTCAATTCCCTCTGCAATTAACAGCGTACCACTGCTGTGAGAAAACTCCACCATGCCCTTGATCATTGCATACTTAATCGGATTTTTGTATACATCGCGCACCAGTTCTGTATCCAGCTTTATATATCCGGGTGTCAAACTGCAGATCCGATTCAGGCCTGCATAACCAGCCCCGACATCATCAATGGCAATCTGATAATGCTGCATCTTATAATGCTCAATTGCCTGCTGAAAGCTCTTTTCGTCTTCCACCCGCTCCCGCTCTGTGATCTCAAAGACAATCCGCTCTGTGTCTATTCCATAGCGTTTCGTATATTCCCTTGTAAAACCCTCACGAAATTTCTCATCATGCAATATCTTGGGGCTTACATTGATAAAAATTTTTGCACCATACTGATTGAGCGTATCCATCTGTTCATAGATTTTCCGCAAAATGGCGCGCCTGCACACCTGCTCTAACATCCAGATACAGCCAGACGTCTCCGCACACTGAAACATTTCCTCTATATTATCAAACAATCCCGGCTCGGACACTCTGCTGAGCGCTTCGAAGCCAAGCACATTTCCATCCTTCAGTGAGATGATCGGCTGAAAAACCGGTGTAATCCACTGATTTACAATAATTGACTCTAATTTTGCCCGCTGCTCAATTGTAACCATACGAATCATCAAATCCTTTCCATCCCCATAACTTCACAGAACCAGTATAGTCTTTCTCACAGGATCGCATCTATCATGAAAATGTAAAATAAATGAAAAAAGCATGTAAAACTTTTGTTCTACAATAGAAAAAGCCCGCAAATGCAGGCTTTTTCGGATTTTAATTACTCATTGTTTCCATTTTGAGGCAGGTATGGAATACGCTCCACGCATCTTATAAATAAGAATATTCTATATACCCTGTATCTTCACTTTTTTGCTCAAGCCTTTCTTTTGGAACAATTTCGTATAGGCTGCGACCTTGCTCTTTGGCACCTTGATCACCGTGTTCGCGGTAATTCCATTAAATGCGTCTTTGGAAACATTTTTTGCTGTCAGAAGCTTCGTATTGATGGTGATCGTTTTCAGCTTTGTGCAGCCATTAAATGCATTCGCTCCGATGGTCGTGATATTTTTTCCGACGCTTACTTTTGTAACCGTTTTATTACTCTTAAACGTATTTTTTCCAATTTCTGTTACCTTGTAAGTAACACCGTCCACCTTGACTGTATTCGGAATAGAAACTGTCTTTTTGGTTTTATCGGTTGTTCCCTGATACTGTACTTTCGGCTGACCGCTCGCAGTTGAAACGACCTCGTACTTTGCTTTTGATTTTGTGTCCTTCACGACAGTGCCTGACGCAGCCGGTTTTGTGACTTCTGCATCCTGATCCTTTGTCTGCTCCGGCTTTGTGTCATCTTTTTTGTCGTCCTTGTCCTGTTCCGGCTTCTTGTTCGGATCCTGCGTGGTGGAAGAAGTGCCTGATGTGTCTCCGTTCCAGCTGCCTGGAGGTGTTACCAGAGGGGTGTTTCCGCCTGCACCACCAGAACTGCCAACAGCCTGCAATTCATATGCTGCCAGTGTTCCGCTCACCTCGCAGGCTGCCAGCAGGATCGGATTGCCAGATTTTCCTTGCTCTACCAGACATAATCCCTCCGGTGATACGTCACCCTGAATAGCAATATCAAACTCTCGGCTGTTGATATAGTTCACGTATTTCGCATTGGCAGGATCTGTAATGTCATATGCCATGATTCCACCAATTCTCTCTACGGCGACAAAGGCATAGGTCTTTCCATTGATGGTTCCCACCACCACGTTCTCCGGCTCCGGTCCTTTTTTTCCACTTCTGCTGTCTTTTTCTACATCATCATTGGAGCAGTTAAAATATGTCGGTAATTTCTCGGCTGTAATCTTCTCAAAATCGTCTTTGCTATCATATACTTCCTTCAAGCCGCCGCTCGTCACCTCAAAGACACTGAATCCTCTTCCGCCAAACAGAACCGTCTTACCATTCGGCAGTCCTGTGCTCTTCGCGGGGTCTAAATATGTGATTTTACTTGAAACTCCAGCAACAACATTTTTTTCTTTTTTCTCATTGCAGTAAGAACCCCAGTCTCTGGAATCACCCTCATTTGCCGTCACCAAATAGGACTTGCCATTGTTCTCATAAAGTGCAATCCCATCAGGCATTCTTGCACCTATGAGATTATCATATGTCTTGGGTTCATATCCGTTATCGTCCTTCGTCAAATCAACCGGCACTTGGCTGAAATCTTCATATCCAACAGAATAGATTCCGGTGAACACTTTATTTTCCACATCCAGAACTGCAATGGCATTTGCTTCCTGTAAGGATACATACGCGGTTTTTCCATCTGCTGAGACTGCGATATACTCCGGCTCCAGATCAAATTCCGGTGCGATAGGTGTCGTAAT
>JALFNQ010000078.1 GCA_022773965.1 Lachnospiraceae bacterium | reverse complement strand
CACATCGGCCATCTCCTGCGCAGGCACCGTCATCCCCTGCCTGATCCATACCTTGACCGCAAAGCACATGGACCTGGCATAATACTCTGCCAGCATATCCACTGTCATCCACGGGAAACGCCCGTTTTTGTTGCGCGAACGCTCTGTAAAGATCTCTACCAGCATTTCTTTAATGCACTTGACCACCAGATCCTCAAAGGTGACCGGACCATCCATACGACTCAGGCGGCTGTAAAACTCCTTCTCCCGCAACAGACTCGTAAACACCAATAACACCGCCTGATTCGTCAGTCCATTCCGAATCAATGGATGGGTGGGTGTCAGAATTTCCTCACGAATGATCCACTCCAGCAGTTCATATTTATCCTGAAAATGATTATAAAATGTCGGACGGATCACTCCGGCTTTGTCTGTAATCTCTTTGATTGTGATCTTCTCCACCGGCTTTTGCACAACCAGTGCCTTTAAGCTGTCTGCCAAAACCCGATCCGTTGTCTGACTGTTTTTGTTCTGATTTACCATAAATGAAACCTTTACACATCATCCATGAATTTCACGCGCACCTTGCGCTTTCTGCTTCCATCAAATTCCATCAGATAAACGCTCTGCCACGCCCCCAACGCCAGCCTTCCATCCTCCACCGGAATGGTGAGCGACACACCGGTCAACGCAGAGCTTAAATGCGCTGCAAAATTGCCCTCCAGATTGCGATACTCGCCATCCTCCCCGGTCAGTGCGTGAATCGCCTTTGTAAAATCCACCGCAAGATAGGGATCCCCTTTTTCCGAAATCAGCAAACCTGCCGTTGTATGCGGCAAAAAAAGTACGCAGATACCGGAAATGATCCCACACTCGCTTACCAGCCGCTGAACCTCAGCGGTAATATCCAGCATCTGTATGTGTCCCTCTGTCTGTATATATAACGTATAGAGTGCTCCCATTTTCCGTAAACTCCCCCACCCCGGCTATTCGTCAAACTGCACAGTGACAAAAAAGCCCTTCGGCGTCTCCTTGATTTCTTTTACCGTGCCCTCTCTGCTGACCAGACGCTCCCGGAACGTGTAATTCGCAGACATGGCATATGCATTTCCAAGCGTGTAATAATAAGAATTGGGCAGCCTTCCCTCCGTGACAGGAAGTACATCGCCCTCCTTCACCAGTCCGGTTCGCTCCATTTTAAACTCCATTTCACGCATAGCATCACCCCATTTATGTACAATAGAATACACCAAAAGTCCCAAAAAGTCCAATTTATTTTCTGTTGGAAGCGAATCTTTGTTGTGCAATCTGTACACCTTCGTCATTTTCATTTCGTCATTTTAGACAATTTACTTTTTGCCGGGCGGATGTTATTCTTGGAACAGGGTTCGGCAGATTCCTCTTTCATTGATCAAGGAGGAATTTTTATGACCTTTCATTCCAAACATCCCATATGTCGGCTCCTGCTGACCATTCTTCTGGCATGCACGCTGATGCTGCCACAGATCAACAGAACAAACGCAGCCACAGGCGATCCCCTGCCCTTTATCCTACTCTCCTGCTATCGTCAGTCTATCCCCATCGATGGAGAGTTTCTCTTGATCGCAATCACCTCAGATGGCAGCTATCCCACGTTTAAAAGCAGTAGCTCCGCCATCGCCAGTGTCAATACCTACGGCGTTGTCACCGGCAAAAAATCAGGCACCTGCACCATTACAGCCAGGATCAAACGGGCAGAAGCCTCCTGCAAGGTTACCGTAGAAAAATCGGTTGTGACGATCAGTGACAGCCACATCACACTGGAAAACGGAGCCAGTTACCAGCTTTCAGCGGCGGTTTCCACTGATCATGAGATCCGTTGGAAATCCTCTGCCTCCTCGATTGCCAGCGTGGACGAGGATGGGCTCGTTACCGCAAAAAAATGCGGCAGCGCAATCATTCGCGCCACCGCAGATGGTGTCAGTGCAAAATGCAGCATCACCGTAAAAAAGCCTTCTCTCTCGCTGAACCGCTCCCGTATCAGCCTCTATCCTGAAGACAGCTTCCTGCTGGTGGCACGCTGCTCCTCTACCAGACCACTCACCTTCCGCTCCTCAGCATCTGCTGTCGCCAGCGTTGATGAGAGCGGGCGGATCATCGCCAGAAAAAAGGGAACTGCCACGATCACCGTAAAGGTAGATGGTGTCAGCCGCACCTGTAAAGTAACGGTAAAACCATCCAAAACACAGGATGTTTAATCTATTTTTAATAATCAGCCAACGATTCTAAGCTTCACGAATTTCCGGAATCTGTCGGACCCACCTGTACGCGGGTATTTTCCGGCACAGACGAGGTGATGAACGCGCCACCACCAATGGTGGAATTGTCACCAACCACCGTCTCTCCCCCGAGAATACTTGCATTGGAGTAAACCGTCACATTATTTCCGATCGTCGGATGACGCTTCACATCGGATAGCAGCTGACCCTTTCTTGTAGAAAGGGCACCCAGCGTCACACCCTGATAGAGCTTAACATTATTGCCGATCTCAGTTGTCTCACCGATGACCACACCCGTTCCATGGTCAATAAAGAAGTATTCGCCGATCGTAGCACCGGGGTTGATATCGATTCCTGTTCCGGAATGGGCATATTCGGTCATCATGCGGGGAATAAACGGCACATGGCTCACATACAATTCATGGGCGATCCGATACACAAAGATCGCAAAAAATCCCGGATAGCAAAAAATGATCTCCTCTTTACTCTTTGCTGCCGGGTCTCCATCAAAGCCCGCCTGCACATCCTTTAACAGCAGTTCCTGAAGCACCGGAATACGTGATGCAAACCGGCAGCTGATATCCTCTGCCTGCGCGGTCAGCTCCTCTCTGGTCTTTTTATCATGCTCTGCACATTCCAGGGCAGTCACGATCAGTTCCCGCAGCTTATGGATCGCGCTGCTGCACTTATACGCCACATAATCATCCAGATTGCTCTGCAGACAGTCCTCCTGCTCCATATATCCTGCAAACATCACACAGCGCAGCTCTTTAATGATTTCTTTGATCTGATTTCGGTTTGGAAGTCTTCGGTCTTCCACTGCCCGGAGCAGTTCGTACCTTCCGTAATTCTTTTTGATGTCCGCGATTGCCTGATCTAACAATGCCTGATTTTCCTTTTGATTCATTGCGCTTTCCAGTCCTCTCTGTTTCAGTCTGTCTTTTGTTGATTTTTTCCTTATAATTATGGATTGTCTTTTCCAATAATACTACATTTTCTATATCATCTGTATACGGAAACATATCTACCGGCTGGCATTCCTTCGGTCTGTAGCCATGCTTTCTCATATAGGCAAGATCTCTGCCCAGCGTCTGTGGATCACAGGAGATATACACCACCCGCTTCGGTACCAGAAGTGCCACGGCATCCATGAATGCTTCACTGCTGCCGCTCCTGGGAGGGTCCATAAATACCACATCGACCGGCACGCGCTCTCCGGCAGGCAAAGCCGCCAGCTTTCGCATGTAGTCTCCGGCATCTTCATTATAAAATGCAATGTTTTTACACCCGTTGCGACGGGCATTTGCAATCGCATCCTTCACCGCTGAAGGATTAAGTTCCACGCCGATCACCTGCTTTGCATGGGCAGCAGCCGTCATTCCGATCGTTCCTATCCCACAATATGCATCGATCACCGTCTCCGTGCCTGTCAGCTGCGCATATTCAATCGCCTTTTCATAAAGAACGCTTGTCTGTAACGCATTCACCTGATAAAAGGAGTTCGGTGAGATCCGGTAACGATTGCCACACAGCTCATCCTCGATATAGCCCTTCCCATACAATAAGATATTTCTCTCTCCGAGCACCATGCTGGTGTGACGGTCATTGACATTGATCACAATCGTCGTGATCTCCGGATGCGCTGCACGCAAGGCTTTGACAAAATGATTTTTTGCCGGCAGGATGGGGGACGCCAGTACCAAAACAACTAATACCTCTCCCGTTGCATGGGCAGTGCGCACCATAACATGCCGAAGCAGCCCGAAACCGCTGTCCTCATCATAGGTCTTGATCTTAAAGCTCTTTAACAGACCACGGATCGTTGCAATGATCGCATCCGCACGCACATCCTCGATCATACAGTTGTCTACCGGTACGATACGATGGGTTCCGCTTTCATAGACACCACTGATCACATTTCCCTTTTTGTCTCTCCCGAAAGCTGCATGCACCTTATTTCTATAATGAAGCGGATCCGTCATCCCTATGACCGGCAGTACCCGCACATCACCGACACACTGTTTCACAAGCATCCGCTTTTTTTCCAGCTGCTTCTCATAAGAAATTCCCTGAAGCTGACAACCGCCACATTTCTTTGCCACCGGGCAGACACCCTGTTTCGTATCCCGTCGAAAATGATTCTCTCCTCTTCGACCTGTCACTTTTTCTGCTTTGTTTTTCGCATTCTTTTCTATCGCCATAACGCTGTCCAATTCCTTTTTGCTGTTTCCATCTGCACGCATAAATCTTCTATATAGCCTATCACATGGCTCAGGATTCCACAACCTTAAATTTCACTATTTTCCGGGCAAAAAAGCGTTCCTGCCATGCCGGACCGTATCGATGGATCGTTTATGCGACGGGTTTACGCGGAGAAAACGTATATGAGCCAGTACTTAGGCAGCAGAGCCAGGTCGCTCTTGCCTGGACTCTGGGCCGCTCGCGTGATTCACCCATTAAGCATAACCGACCGATGATACGATCCGGCATGGCAGGAAAACACATTGATGGCAGAGACATTCTCGTCAGCCGACAAAAAATATCAAAGTGAATGCACCCCAGAAACATTCGCGAAAACTTGACATTTCTCGTAAACATGGTATAGTCAGACATGAATGCTTTTTTACGAACCAAGATAAACACTGATTTTGAAGGAGAATCTATGTTATTTTCCAATATGGGGGAAGAAGCGTTAGAGGCCGTAAAAACAGAAGAGGGTCGCAGCGCTTTTATTACACAGAACGAAAAATTCATTATCGGATGTGCCAACCGATTCACCAAACGCTTTATCACCAAGAGCGATGACGAGTGGTCGATCGCACTGATCGCATTCTCCAATGCAATGGATACATATGATGCAGAAAAAGGAAACTTTCAGTCCTATGCCCGGCTTCTGATCGAGCGCCGCCTGACAGACTACATCCGTTCACAGGCCCGTTTTTCAGGGGAGCAATCCACCGAGCCCTATGTATTTGAGGGAAATGTAGATGAGGACGCAGACAATTCTGCTTATCAGCTGCACATTGTACGCGCTACAAGCACCAGCGATGAAAACCCGATCCGCGATGAGATCCTGGCGCTCAACGACATCCTGTCAGGCTATGGCATCGCTTTTATGGATTTGACAACGTGCTCACCCAAAGCAGCCAAAACCAAAGCCGCATGCTTCCAAGCGGTCTCATACATAAAAGAAAATCCTTCTCTGGTGGAGAAAATGCGGGATACAAAGCTGTTTCCGGTAAAAAATATTACAGAAAATACCAAGGTACCCCGAAAAATTCTGGAACGCCATCGTAAATATATAATAACAGCAACGGAGATTTTATGTAATGATTTCCCGTTACTGCAGGAATATATTAAATAATTCTAGTTAAATGCTAGTTAGAAAGGAGAAGGAACGATGAAAGCCGTTATTGTTGACCTAAACGGAAAAGATGCAGTTGCGCTTCGCGGTGATGGACGTTTTGAGAAGATCAAAAACAGAAATTATTCCATCGGTCAGGAGATCACATTGCAGTCACAAACTATCCGTTTTCCCAAACAGGCTGCCATCGCGGCCTCTGCTGCGATCGTTATTGCTGCATGTGGTGGTATGGGTTCATACACGTGGAGCAATCCGATTTCCTATGTCAGTCTGGACATCAATCCTTCTATCGCTTACTCGCTCAATGAATTTAACCGCGTCATTGCTGTCAGTGGTATGAATGACGAGGGAACCGCGGTTGTGGATGCAATCGGTGATTCACTAAAGAACACGGATATCACTACAGCTCTCACGATCACTGTCGAGCAATTATCCACAGATGCCTATCTGGACGCAGAGAACACCAACTACATGGTCATCGGAGTTTATTCCGACAAGGATTCCAAGGCAGATGCTTTGAAATCCACTGTAGATGAATTCACAGCCAATGCTGTGGAGACTTGTTCCATCACTACCGTCAATGTTTCAAAGGAAACAAAGGAATCAGCAGACTCCTACGGTATTACCGGCGGTAAGATGGAATTAATCAACGAGATTGCCAATGTTGCAACTGATCCGCAGGAAGTAGATCCCGCAGCCCTGGCAGACCTCACCGTGGCAGAGCTTGAGCAGACGAAGAGTGCCGCGGCTTCCGGTGTTTCTGTGACAGAAGCTGTGGCAGCTGTTACACCTGATGAAAAAGAGCCTGCCACAGCAGAAGCTCCCGAGCCTCCGGTGGATCCGAATGCGGTTGCTTCCGACAGCAAGCCATCTGGGGATGTTGAAAGCACTTCTTCCGCAAAGAAAGACGAGCCTGAGGAAGAGAAAGCTCCTGCTGAAAATGCTCCGGCAGCCGATGCGGAACCGTCAGTTCCCGCTGACACTTCCGGTTCAGACAATCATAAGGTGACAGGATCTGCCACCAGTGCTGACGGAAATTCAGATGCTTCCCAGCCCGCTTCCAGTTCCGGTCTGAACGCAGATTCTACGAATAAGAATCCTTCGGATAAGAGCAACAGCACGGACAAAAACGGAAACGGTGCTTCGGAGTCAAAGGATGATACAAGCTCATCTTCTTCTAAAGGAGAGTCTACTTCCTCTGAGAAAAAGGGCGAGTCAAGCTCCTCTGAAAAGAAAGACAGTTCATCCTCTGACAAAAAAGAAGAAGTTTCTGAGGACAGCAGTCAACAGACCAACAGTGCTCCGGGCAGCGAGCTTTTGAATGATTCCGAAACAGGAATTTCTGCACCGGACAATGAAATCCTTGTGTGTAGCATGGCTATTTAAGCTATTTCCCACATAAGCTATAGGAACATCCTATACTGTCAAAAAAGAGATCGGTAAACCGGTCTCTTTTTTTGTCTGAACATTGCGTAATATGAAAAAAAATGTTAAGATAGAGATACTGTTAATTATTTAACAACCACAACAGGTTACTTTTACTTCCAATCCACATTTCAAGGAGGGTTTTTCAATGAGTTTTCAGGAAGAATACAAACAGAAATTAGTGACTGCCGATGAAGCAGTCAAAGTTATCAAATCCGGTGACTGGGTTGACTACGGCTGGTGTAACGGCACACCCGATGCGCTGGATAAGGCGCTGGCAAAGCGCACGGACGAATTGAAGGATGTCAAGCTTCGCGGCGGTATTTTATTAAAGCCGCTGGCAGTGTTTGAGCGCGAGGATGCAGGCGAACACTTCTGCTGGAATTCCTGGCATATGTCCGGTATTGAGCGCAAGCTGATCGCCCGCGACTGTGCTTACTATTCACCGATCCGTTATTCCGAGCTGCCCCGCTACTATCGCGATGGCAACTGCTCAGATGTTGTCATGATCGTCTGCGCACCGATGGATGCACATGGATATTTCAATTTTGGCCCCAACGCTTCCCATCTGGCTGCTGCCTGTGAGATGGCAAAAACCGTCATCGTTGAAGTCAATGAAAATATGCCCCGATGCCTCGGCGGCTTTGAAAACAATGTGCATATCAGCGATGTAGATTTTATCGTTGAGGGTGACAATCCTCCCATCGGAGAGCTCGGTGCAGGCGGACCTGCCACAGACGTAGATAAAGCTGTCGCAAAGCTCATTGTAGAGCAGATTCCCAACGGCGCATGCTTACAGCTTGGTATCGGCGGTATGCCCAATGCCGTTGGCTCCATGATCGCTGAGTCTGATCTGAAGGATCTGGGTGTACATACAGAAATGTATGTAGATGCGTTCGTTGATATTGCAAAGGCCGGAAAGATCAACGGTTCCAAGAAAAATATCGACCGCTACCGCCAGACCTATGGCTTCGGCTGCGGAACGAAAAAAATGTATGACTATCTTGACGAGAACCCTGAGATGATGAGTGCTCCGGTCAGCTACACCAACGACATTCGTTCAATTGCTGCACTGGATAACTTTATCTCCATCAACAACTGCGTTGATATCGACTTGTTTGGCCAGATCAGCTCCGAGTCCTCAGGCATCAAACATATCAGCGGTGCAGGCGGACAGTTAGACTTTGTGCTGGGCGCATATCTCTCCAACGGCGGAAAGAGCTTTATCTGCTGCTCCTCCACTTTTACAGACAGAGAGGGAAAGATGCACTCCCGCATCCGTCCGACACTGGCAAATGGCTCCATCGTAACCGATACACGTGCCAATACCCATTACGTTGTTACGGAGTATGGTATGGTAAATATAAAAGGTATGTCCACCTGGCAGAAAGCAGAAGCACTGATCTCCATCGCACACCCGGATTTCCGCGATGAGCTGATCGCTGAAGCTGAAAAAATGAATATCTGGAGACGTTCCAACAAATAAACGTTAAAAAAGGGCAGTCTGACGAAACTTCTATTTTTCACCAGACTGCTCTTTTTTTCATCATTACAGGCCATCTTTTACAGGATCATAATTGTTCGATGCATTCCACAACAGCCACTCCTGTACGCCCGCATCCGCGCTTCCACGGATCTGATCCTTCAGCTGCTGCCCCTGATAAGAGATATGCCCCTGCACCCATGTAGCCGTAAATGCCTGTAACCAGGGTCGCTGCTTTGCAAGATGCACATCCTCATCCAGGCTCCGGGCTTCCGAAAGCTTTTTTTCTCCATCTGCCACCGCTGCACGGATCAGCTCATAGGGCTTTGCATCCGGAACGGCGATTCCATAAGCATTGTTGACATAATGGGATGGATAGACCATCGGACAGATGTAGTCGCAGTGTTTTGCCATTTCCACATAATCCTGACCGATCAGTTTTCCGTCAGATTCATTGCAAATGATCGTTCCAAACACATCCGCAGACACATACACGCCCATAGGTGCCAACGTCTCATAGGCTTTCGTCAGAAAACCGTTGATTGCATCCTGCTTTGTTTTTCCCTCTGATTCCTCGCCAAAATACGCATCTGCGATACCTTTTGCCGTAGAAAAACGAATATAATCATACTGGATCTCATCAAATCCAAGGGCTGCCGCCTCTTTACTCAGATCAATCAGATAATCCCATACTTCTTCCTTATATGGATTGACCCACGCCAGACCATTGTTGTCATGAAATACGGTTCCATCCGCATTTTTCACCGCATATTCCGTTTTCTTCTCTGCAAGGACAGGGTCTTTAAAGGCCACGATCCGGGCGATCAGGTAAATATTCTTTTCCTTTAGCTGACGAATCAGCTGCGGCATGTCTGACACATACCGAACCTCAGCCCCGATCTCCTGCGACAGCGGTAAACCCATCTTATAAGTAACTTCTCCCGCATCATTTTTGATGTCGATCACCATAGCGTTTAGGGATGTATCCTCCACCAGCTGTGTCAGCGCAGGCATCGTATGAGCGGTTCCTGCCACCGCGCCCGTAATAAAAATACCCTTCACCTCTGTCGGCGTGCGGGGATCATTTTCCAGATAAGCACGCAGGGTCTCCTCCGGTGACTGCTCTGTCTCCGGCTCTGCCTGTTCCGGCTGCAAGGGTTCATCATCCTTCCCATCCTGCGGGGCAGTCTCTGTTTCCGAAGTATGTAATGACTCACCCGCTTCCATATTTTCAGAAGTATGCTCCGACAGGGTATCATCTGCCAAAGCCGGTGCATGGTCGGACTGCGGCTCTGTTGCAGCGTCTGTCAAAGGCTCACGGGCATCGTCTGTCTGCGGCCCCGGTATTCTGGTAATCTCATCTTCTCCCACCGGCGCCATTGCCGGCTGCTCCCAGAATCTGGGGATCACACCCTTACGCACCAATACAACAAACGCCGCCACGATCAGGATCCCGACGCAGATCATACGAACTGTCTGTCTGTAATTTTTCTTCATACTCCCAAGCTCCCAGCTCTCTTATTTCATCATTAAATACGCAAAATATCCCGCGTAACCAACCAGCATGACCGCTCCGCCAGGGCGCGTCAGCTTTTTTTTCGGCAACACGCAGATCCACAGCAGCACCGCAGCTGCGATTGCTACCACTGAATCCGCGATAAATGCCGGATTGAAGGGCACCGGAATGATCAATGCCGTTGTTCCTACTACAAACAGGATATTAAAAATATTGCTGCCCACGATATTTCCGATCGCCAGATCTGCCTTGCCCTTGGTCGCAGCCACCACCGATGTACACAGCTCCGGAAGGCTCGTTCCCAGCGCTACGATGGTAAGTCCGATAAAACGCTCGCTCAGTCCGATCACCCGGGCGATCTCGGAAGCTGCATCCACGCTCACATCCGCGCCAATGACGATCAGTGCGATACCAAATACCACGAACACCAGCAACTTCCAAAAAGGCTCATCTGCCTGTGCTTCTTCCTCCTCTTTTCCGTGCTTTGCCATCAAAAAGAGATAGATAAAATACACAAGAAACAATGCCCAGAGGATGCCTCCGTCCATCCGGCCAATGACGCCGTCCATGGCTCCCATGGCCAGCAGCACGATACTAACCAGCACCACAAACGGAATTTCATAACGCACCGTGGACTGCTGCACCGCCACTGCCACGATCAGTGCTGTGATCCCGAGGATCACAAGGATATTTATCGTATTGCTGCCTACAACATTTCCGATCGTGATATCCGCCGTTCCCTTACATGCAGCCGCGATACTCACCGCTGCCTCCGGCGCGCTCGTTCCCATCGCCACAATGGTGAGTCCGATCACCAGCTGCGGAATACCGAATTTTGCAGCAATTCCGGCAGCGCCTTCCACAAAAATATCTGCTCCCTTAATGAGCATGGCAAACCCAACGACCAACAGAATCATTTCCATCAACATATGCATGAGCAAATCCCTCATCTTTCCTTATTTTAAGTAATGTAACTACTATAACGGAATTTTCCGGTTTCTACAATGATTTTCTGCAAATTATTTTTGCCTTTGGATACCGCCGGGCCAAAGGCTTCTGATAGCCCTCTTCCACCAGCTTTTGCAGATCCTGTTCCGTCAAATGGTGCGCCGGCGTCACACCCAGACACGCGCATACCAGCTCTGGTCTGTGACAAGACTGTTCGATCGTCTGACCCACTGCAAAAAAGCCCATGACGATAACAATGATATCTGTATCCACCGGGATCACCGGCTCGTGCGCTGCCGGATATTTTACAGGCTTTCCCTTGGAACCATCCGCTTCTACGAGCACGATATCCGCACACTTCGCCGCCTGCGCCAGTACATCCGATGAAAGCCCGCGTATCTTCACACGACTGCCTGTTTTTTCGCCTGATGCCTGTTCGGATCGCCCGGCGCAGATATGCCCGGAATCACCGGATACAGACGGATCTGTCTCTTCCGCCCGCTGTCCTGCCATACAATAGCCCTTTGTCTCTAAGCATGCGCCAATTTCCGTAGAATCATTCGTAAAGAGCGTATCCGGCTCTGCATACATGTGTGTCGTTGTAGTGACAAGCACCCGCTTGCCCTGTTCTCGATATAATTTCGCCTGCTCTCTGATATAAGTGGTCTTTCCGCCACTCCCCACGACTGCGATGATCATGGCAGCACCTGCGCGTGAAGCAATGCTTCAAGCACACCGCCTGCGATACAGCGGGCTTTATCAGAGATCTTAAAACAATTGTCATGCTCTTCGATCCGGGGATCGATATCTGCGATCTTCATACCCTTCGTCACCGGATATCCATCCCGGATCAATCCACGGAGCAGACCGGTCAGGCTCGTATACACAGGCACTGCACGAGTACCCTCACATGCATCCGACATTTTCTCAGCCTGGGAATCCGGCTCGATCACAGCGATCACCGCGCCCTGTTTCACTTCATCTGCAATCTGCGAGCAGGCACGCAGCATCCCCGCTGCCGGTGCGTGAATGACACGCTGCGCACCATAACCGGAGATCACACCCGGAACACCGGTATTTGGCGCAGCCTCTCCCTCATAGATCAGCCTTCCAAGATCATGTCCCCGCTTTGTTTCAATGACAACATCCACATCCCTGCCTGCGGCAAATCCGGGACCAAGGGCCACCGTAAAGGGAGCCATTGCCCGGTTTGTACCCAGATTTTTCTTCGCCAGTATCGCATCCACCACCGCCGCCGGACGAAGAAGCCCGATACTCTCCCCTGTGGGGTCAACAAGGATCGCCGGTATTCCCTTCGCGGCAAGATCTTTCGCTTCCTGCGCCGACTGCGCCAGCACCGCGCACAGATCCTCCACGCGCTGCTCACCGTGATACACAGCCTCAGAAAAGGCTACCGTCCGGCGTATCGCCGCAGGTGCCTCTGTCTCCAGCGCGATCACAGCATATCCGCTTTTGATCAGCCTTACGATCGTGCCTGTTGCCAGATCACCTGCTCCCCGCACAATGACCAACGTCCGTTCTCTCACGCGTCAAACCTCCTCTGCAACCAGGTTTCGCAGCCAGACACCTTTTTTTACGAGGGCATAGCCGATCACTGCCTTGATAAACTCCGTCCCCTGCACCAGCATATACAAAGGCACTACAGAAATGTCTGTAAAACGGGACAGTACAAATGCGATCGGTACTACCAGACACCACATGTAAACGCTGTCAAATATAAATGTAATACCTGTACATCCACCGGAACGCAGGGTGAAATAAGCAGAATTCGTAAATGCACAAAACGGCATCATACATGCCATCACAAGCAGAAAGCTGGTTGCCAGATGCTGTACCTGCGATGACGTATTATAAGTAAGCGGAAAGAAGGGCGCTGCCAGCGCAAGCAATGCACCGATCCCGACACACAGAACGGTCGAGAAAAAGATCAGCTTCGTATCTGCATCCTTTGCCTCTTTCATTTTTCCGGCTCCAAGCATCTGGCCGATAATGATCGCCACCGCATTTCCCATGGCAAGAAATGCGATATTAAATACATTGTTTAATGTGTTCGCGATATTGAGTCCTGCCACGACTTCAAGACCACGCGTCGAATAACACTGCACCTGCATTGTCACACCCAGAGACCATAAAAACTCATTGACAAGTAACGGCAATCCTTTGGAAATCGACTGCTTCCAAAGGGATCCCGCAATCGGTGTACGGGCAAAAAATCCGGTAATAAAGCCATACTGTGCCCTGCGCTTCCATGTCCATACAAGCAAGAAGGCACATTCCACAAAACGGGACATGACAGTTGCGATAGCCGCACCAGACACTCCAAGGGCAGGGGCACCAAATTTTCCAAAGATCAAAATATAGTTAAACACCAGATCCACAAAGACAGCTGCCACACTGGCGATCATGGGCGATACTGTCTGTGAACACTCACGCAGCGTACTCGCCACACACTGGGAAATGGCAAAAGGCACCAGACCGATCAGCATAATACCCAGATAATCCTTCGCATAGCTCATTGTCTCATCGAGTGAGAGAGAAGCATCCCCCTCGTGCAAAAACATACTGATCAGCGGCTCCCTTCCAAACCATAAAACACAAATACCGATCGCAGCCAACACCATTCCGATGATAAATTTGATGCGGAAAATATCCTTCACACCCTTCTCATCCTTTTTTCCGAAATACTGTGCCGTAAAAATACCCGCGCCTGCCATGCCGCCAAACAGGCTCAGATAGACGATAAAGATCAGCTGATTGACGATGGATACCCCCGACATCTGATCTGTTCCAACGCGTCCTACCATCAGATTATCCAAAAGACTCACCACATTTGTCAGTCCGTTCTGCAGCATGATCGGCACTGCAACCGCAAGTACCATAGAATAAAATTTCCTGTCTCCGATAAATTTCCCCTTTAGTCTGTTCATTTCTTCCTCCAAACGTATTTTTCCACTGTTCACGAATCGCGCTTGTATTTTAAGACGTGAAAAAAGAACCCCACATCAAAACGAGATCCTTTTTCCTTCATACGATGTACCTGCCGTCAAGGCTTCTGTGGCAGGCAGCTTATTTATTTCCGCGCAACGTGCGCATAGAGTTCAAGATCGCAAGCACCGATACCCCTACATCGGCAAATACCGCTGCCCACATATTGGCATATCCTGTCGCTCCCAGAAGGAGCACTAAGAGCTTGACAGCTAATGCAAATACAATGTTCTGTTTTACAATTCCAAGCGTCTTTCGTGCAATCCTCACAAGCGAAGCGATCTTTCGCACATCATCGTCCATGAGCACCACATCTGCCGCTTCGATGGCCGCATCACTGCCCATGCTGCCCATGGCAATACCGATATCTGCCCGTGTGAGCACCGGTGCATCATTGATGCCGTCTCCTACGAATGCCAGTCGCGTCTTCGGCGTCTGTGCCGCCAAAAGCTGCTCCACCTTTGTCACCTTATCTGCCGGAAGCAGCTCAAAATGCACCTCGTCAATGCCAAGCTCCCGTGCAACAGCCTCTGCCGCCTCTCTGCGGTCTCCGGTGAGCATAACGGTCTTTTTCACACCCACATGCTTCATCGATGCCAATGCTTCTGCGGCACCTTCCTTGACTGTATCTGCGATCACGATCGTTCCTGCAAATACGCGTTCCTTCGCTATATACACTACTGTACCCGCACTGCCGGATTTTGTAAAGGGAATTTGCAAAGATTCCATCAATTTTGCATTTCCCAGATGTACTTCTTTTCCATCGATATACGTGTGGATGCCGTGCCCGGAAATCTCCTCCGCATCCGTCACACGCTCCATGTCAAGCGTCCTCCCATAGGCTTCCCGTATGGACGCTGCAATCGGATGATTCGAATAGCCCTCACCAAGAGCTGCCAGCTCTAACAATTCCTCTTTTGTACCTGATGCAGGAATCACTTCGCTCACCTTGAACTCGCCCTTTGTAAGCGTTCCTGTCTTGTCAAAGACGATCGTATCCATCTGGGCAACTGCCTCCAGATAATTGCTTCCCTTCACAAGTACACCGATTCTCGATGCAGCTCCGATTCCGCCAAAAAATCCCAGCGGCACGGAGATCACAAGGGCACAGGGACACGAAATCACCAGGAATGTACATGCCCGGTACAGCCACGTGCCTAGCAGGGCGCCAAAGCTGCCTGCACCTGCGATCGTCAGCGCGATAGGCGGTACGAATGCCAGAATCACCGCTCCGATCGTGACAACCGGTGTATAATATTTCGCAAATCTTGTAATAAAGTTTTCCACATGAGCCTTTTTGCTGGATGCATTTTCCACCAGTTCCAGAATGCGCGCCACCGTGGAATCATCGAATTCCTTCGTCGTGCGCACCTTGAGCGTGCCACTGCCATTGACACATCCGCTGATGATCGTATCACCCGCGGCTGCTCTGCGCGGTACAGACTCGCCGGTCAGCGCTGCGGTATCGATCATGGACTCGCCCTCTACGACCACACCATCTAACGGCACACGTTCGCCGGGCTTGATGACGATGATCGTACCCACCTCCACATCATCGGGGTCTACCTGCGTCAACGCACCATCCTCCTCAATGTTTGCATATTCCGGACAGATGTCCATCATATCGGAAATGGACTGACGGGATTTGCCGACTGCGTAGCTCTGAAACAGCTCTCCCACCTGATAAAACAGCATAACCGCTACTGCCTCTGAGTAATCACCTACAGCGAACGCACCAAAGGTAGCGATCATCATCAGAAAGTTCTCGTCAAATATCTGACCATTGCGAATATTTCGCACAGCCTTAAACAAAATATCATATCCGATGATCAGATACGGGATGAGACAAATGAGTGCCCACAGTCCATGGGGCTGTATACGCTCCGAAAGCCCGCTGTGCTCTCCCACCATGATCGCCACCAGCATCAGAAAGGCGACTGCGATCCGGATCACCATCTGTTTTTGTTTCTTAGACATCTTTTCTCCCCTCAATTTGCCAAAGGAAAGCAGACCCGCAGCTACCTCCCGTATTCTGCCTGGTCTGCCGATTCCATTATCTTAAAATCTTCGTGTCCGGCTCTACCTTTGCACAGACCTTTTCTACTTCATCCATGATTACCTCAAATCGGTCATCCGCTGCATCGATCGTCAGCTTCTGCGTCATAAAGCTCACCGTTGCATCATTTACACCGTCAATCTTTTTGATGGCTTCCTCCATTTTCGCTGCACAGTTTGCACAGTCCAGATCCTGTAATTTAAATTTTTTCTTCATAGCTTTCCATGCTCCTTCCTAAATGATTCATACGTTCCCGATGCCAATGCATAAATCCATGAAAATCATCTTCAGTAATGAAAAATCGCACTGCTGTCGGTCTACTCTTCAACTACTCCTCAATATGCTCTCTTCCCTGATCAATAATGGAACGCACATGATCATCTGCCAGCGCATAAAACACGGATTTTCCCTCACGTCTGCCGGTCACAAGCTTTGCCTGCTTTAAGATCTTGAGCTGGTGCGAGATGGCTGACTGGGTCATCTGCAGCGCCTCTGCGAGATCGCAGACACACAACTCCGACTGAAATAACACATATAAAATACGGATCCGGGTAGAATCTCCAAACACCTTAAACAGCTCTGCCAGATCATATAATTCATCCTCGTCAGGCAGACCTGCACGCACCTTTTCCAACCGCTCTGTATGAATACATGTACTCTCACAGATCTCTACATCATTCATTGCCATATCATCTACGCTCCTCTCTGTACCAGTGATTGTTTTGTCATATGAGCATTTGTTCATGCGTTCATGATATCACCATAACACTCTTCTGTCAACTATATTTTTAACGAAATCGCTTTCCTCGCCAAATTCATGGCTCATGTACGTTTATGGCACGTAGCCCGCAGTAAATGCTGGCTACTGTGTGAAAAGTAACGGAGTGTGTATTATAATATGAGTACTGGCTGATGATCTTCAAATATTTTGTTTACCTTTCTCCCAAAGCATGGTAGAATAGGAAACGATAGTGTTTTTGCACTGCACTACAATAAAGTATTCTATAGGAGGTTATGAACATGAACACGACAAATTTTCTGATCATCACAGCGATTGTGATCTATCTGCTGATGATGCTTGTGGTCGGTTTTCGTTTCAGCAAACGCACCAGTAACTCTGAGGACTTTTATCTGGGCGGACGAAAAATGGGGCCTCTGGTCACCGCTATGAGTGCTGAGGCAAGCGACATGAGCAGTTGGCTACTGATGGGTCTTCCGGGAGTTGCTTATCTGTCCGGTGTGGCGGACGCTGCATGGACTGCCATCGGCCTTGGCATCGGTACCTGGCTCAACTGGTATTTTGTCTCCCGCAGACTGCGCCGCTATTCACAGAATATCGGTGCCATCACCGTGCCGGAGTTTTTCTCCAAGCGCTATCACGACAGGAGCAATACACTGAACGCACTTGCTGCTGTTGTGATCATTATCTTTTTCATCCCCTACACCGCATCCGGCTTTGCTGCCTGCGGCAAGCTGTTTAACAGCCTGTTTGGTGTCAACTACACGGTTGCTATGATCGTGGCGGCACTTGTCATCGTTGGCTACACGATCATGGGCGGTTTCGGTGCTGTTTCTACCACCGACCTGATCCAGAGTATCGTTATGACGGTTGCCCTTGTCACCGTCCTTACATACGGTATCAACAGTGCCGGCGGCTGGGGTGCAGTTATGGATAACGCACATTCACTTGCCGGATATCTCTCACTGACGGCTTCACATGATCCTTCCACAGGCACTGCGGTTTCCTACGGAGCATTGTCAATTGCATCCTGCATGGCATGGGGCTTTGGTTACTTCGGTATGCCTCACATACTGTTGCGCTTCATGGCGATTGAGGACGAAAAGAAGCTTGTTTTGTCCCGCCGGATCGCAACTGTATGGGTATTCATCGCCATGGCTGTTGCCATCATCATCGGTATCGTCGGTCTTGGAATGACAAATGCAGGAGCTTTGAGCTTTCTGGAAGGCAGCTCCAGCGAAACGATCATTGTAAAGATCGCAGGGCTCATCAGCCAGCACGGTATTCTGGCTGCCCTCATTGCCGGTGTCATCCTTGCCGGAATCTTGGCTGCCACCATGTCTACCGCAGACAGCCAGATGCTGGCGGCTGCATCCAGCGTTTCCCAGAACGTTTTACAGGATTTCTTCCATGTAAAGCTGACTGAAAAACAGAGTCTTGCTATCGCACGTATCACGATTGCCGTGATCGCAATCCTTGGCGTATTCCTTGCCAGAGACCCGGACTCCTCTGTCTTTGGAATCGTCTCCTTTGCATGGGCCGGCTTTGGCGGTGCCTTTGGCGCTGTGATGCTGTGCTCCCTGTTCTGGAAGCGTTCCAACAAGTGGGGTGCACTTGCCGGCATGATCTCCGGCGGCGCAACCGTTTTTATCTGGAAATATCTGGTTCGTCCGCTGGGTGGTGCATGGAACATCTATGAGCTGTTACCGGCATTCTTTGTATCACTGCTGTTCATCATCGTTGTAAGTCTTCTGACTGCTGCTCCCGATGAGACACAGATCAAGGAGTTTGAAGCTGCAAAATAAGGCAAAAAAGAGGTATGTCTGACATGAACGATCAGGCATACCTCTTTTTTTACTTTTGTGTAATTCTCACAAAACCTTTTTTACCATATCGTAACTGTTTCATACCCGGTCTACGCGGTTCCACTCCGATCTGCTCTGAACAATTACATCCTGTGTTTTTATTAAACCTGGAACTGCTTTGCCTCATCCTGGAGGCTGCCGGCAATCTGCTGATTTTCCGTCATTCTTGTGCTGATCACAGAGATCTCAGAAACAAGCGTCTGGATACTGTCTGCCACACTGCTCACACCATTTGCGCCCTCATCAACCGCATCTGTGATGCCGTTGATCGAATCAACCATCTCTGAAACCATCGTCAATATCTCATTGGAACGCTCTGCATAATGAATCATCTGATCATTGATATGTGCTGCATCATCACTGTAATGTCTGCCGCTGGAAACAAAATTATCATAATCCGGCAGGATCGTACTCTCTACATAATGAAGGATCTCATTGGAATTGTCGATCAGCTCCCGTACAAGATCAATGACCATACTGTTGATTCCCTGAATGTTGCTGGCTGTCTCCTTGCTGGAATCTGCCAACAGGCGGATCTCATCTGCCACTACTGCAAATCCCTTTCCAGCCTCTCCCGCTCTGGCAGCCTCTATGGAAGCATTCAGAGATAACAGGTTCGTCTGGCTGGAGATCGACAGGATCTCATCGGTCAATTCATTGACCTTCTCTACGTTTTTGCTATTTTCTACCGCACGCTTGATTTTGTCAATGATCGGTGCGATCATTCTTCCTGTTTCTGCCTTATTGTTCTGTGCAGATGCACACAGCTCATCTGCCCGATTCTTCATCTCATCGGAATATGCAAGGATCTGTTCTGTCGTCTGCTGCAGTTTTCCAAGCTCATCCATCACTCTGTTGGCATTCTCATCCACATTTGAAACAGTGCTGGCGACTTCTTCCATCGTTGCCGACAGCTGCTCTGCCACTGCAGACACATCGCAGGCACTGCTGTTTGAATTGTCTGCCTTTTCCGTCACATCCTGCACAATGGATGCCAATGTACTGGAATCAAGATTGATCTTTTTCATGATGCGCTCCAGAATATCAAGAAAACGGTTCACATCTGCTGCCAGACGCCCCATCTCATCCTGATTCAACACCATCAGACGCTTGGACAGATCTCCATGCCCATCCTCGATCGACTCTATGATCTCATCCAGCTTTGCAATGTGCTTGCGCAATCGCCAGGTAACCTTTTTGTCCAGATTCCATATAGTGAAAATGAAGATTAAAAGAAAAATCACAGCACACACAATTGCAACGATGATCATCGCCTGATAAGAGGCCTGCTGCTGTGCAACAATCTGATCAATCTCTGCGCTCCGCACCTCATCCACAATGCCTTCACTCTCCATAAGAGCCGAATTTTCCTCGGCCAGAGATACGACTGCCCGATGCATCTGCCCAAAACCGAAAAGCGTACCGAGCAAATAAATGATCATCATAACCAGCATCAACACGATGGGGATCAGAACCTTTACCCGAATGCTCACATCTTTCCATTTTTTCATACCAATACATACCTCCTCATTTTCAGACGAACCTACTTTTTTCGCCAAATATATGAGTAATCATACCACATTTTTTTGATTTACGCGACAGTTTTTATACATCTTTACTAAATTTTTTAAAAATGCTACAATTGACAATACAAGCTTTACTTGGTAAGCCATCAAAAAATGCATCCATAATATCCCATCTCATCAGGAGCACTCATGATTCATCTCTTATTTATTATCATCCTTTTGATCACTGCGGTCATCGATACCATCGCCAGAAAGATCAATAACATATTTCCACTACTCATTGCCGTGCTGGCCTTATGGCAACTTACACCGGCTCCCACAGATATCATTTCCCACCTGACAGGTCTGTTCATTCCAAGCATTCCTATGCTGCTTCTGGCTACGCGCCGCGGCGGGCTCGGCGGTGGTGATATCAAGCTAACGGCAGCGTGCGGTCTCTTTTTAGGCGCTGACGGCGTTCTGATCGGCTGCTTTTTCGCCGCATTGCTGGCATTATTGATCCATTTGATCTCATATACAGGCAAAAAAAAAGACCCTCAGCGCACATTTGCCTTTGGGCCTTATCTCTCAATCGGTTATATTCTCGCACTTTTTATTTAAGAACAGTCCTCAAAACATTCACGATGCACTTTCTCTCTCTGAATGACCATCCCCCGTGAAGTTGCATTTTGCAGTCGGAGCAGCTGCGCGACAAAAATCGCCAGACTACTGCCGACTGCTATTATAAATGACCATGATAAAATTTTCCGACAACGGATATCTCGCATCAGGCTCTCCTGTTGGTACCTATATATTTCTTGATGGAATCCAGTACCATCTCTCTTGAGTATACCCGTTTTTCCTTTTCTTTATCAGTGCTGCGGAAGCCCTGCACACGCTTTAATGCCAGACGGTGCGTCTTTTCCATATTCTGGATGGATCGTTCCAGATTCTCACGGGAGAAACGCGCACGCTCCTCTGCAAAATTGGCGCTGGCCTCCTGCGTTTTTTCCTGAATAGAATTTACAAACTGATCCATGTGCTGGTTCAGCGTTGCTTCCAGCGCAATGACATTCTGCTCGAAATGTGTCAGAACTGATACCGTAAGCGTTGTATCCGCTGCCACCACTGCCATCAGAACAAGTGACAAAAACTCCATCCATGACGGCGGAATCCAGCCCACCATCTGCTTTGTCAAAGGTGCGATCCCATACACAACGATCAGACCGGCGAGTCCAAAACCGATAGATGCCGGCAGACAGACACGCCCGTGAAGATTCAAGGGCACATTGCTGTAATCCCACCAGTAAGCATGAAATAATTTTTCCAGCGCGTAGGAAGTCACATATTCCAGCACGATACTTCCGAAAAATGCGACGAGAAAGATCTTCCACCATGCCGGATCCGATAATCCATGCGCCTCAGCCTCATCCACGATGAACGTGATGGCTGCCGCACCTACACCATAGATTGGACAGAGCGGACCGTATAGAAACCCTCGGTTCTGCCATTTTCCGGTCTTGATCGTACAGAACGCCGATTCATACACCCAGCCCATCACGCCAAAAATCACGAAATATACAAAATACTTACTGATCCACATAAAACTTATCCTCTTTTCCTCATTGCAAACGTCTCTTCTGTTGAAATATATTTATCTACCAGGCAAAGGATCCACGCCTCCCTGCTGCGGGGCAGCTTTGTGATCGTCAGCGGCCACATATGCGACCGGATCATCTGCTGAATGTGCTCCCCGATCTGAAAATATGCGACGGCATTCGCGCACGATGTGTCCGGGTGATGATAACCGTGCAGCCGGTGGGATTTATCATTTTCATGCCAGTCATACAGATAAAAATCATGCATGAATGCACCGATCACCAATGCACGCTCATCTGCTCCCAGATGCCACCTTCGATTGATCAAAAAGCACAGCTTTGTCACCCGCTCTACATGTTCATACGTGGTGATCGAGCCATGCTGAATGTAGCGCTTCATCTCCTGTATCTTCGCGTGCTGCCGAAAGCGCTGCAGCAACGCATCCAATTGTGACTGCTCTTCACTCGTTAATTCCATAAGAAGATACCTCCCGTTCACATTATAGGTGCTATCATATTTTGTGTCAAATTATTTGTTTTACGCGGATAATTTTATTCACAAAAAAAGAGATCACATCCGGTAAATAGACATGATCTCTTCTAATCTCACTTTTTATAATGCCAGTTTATACAGCCTCTCGATGTCGCACTGTCTGGATGCCCGGGGATTCACCGCGATATTTCCGCTCTTCATGGCATCCGCCGCCATCGCCGGGATCTTTGCCCCGATCTCTTCTTTGGAGACAGTTCCTGTTGTGCTAGCGTTATTCACTGCCTCGCTGAGTGTTGACGAAATTCCGATATCAGCACTCAAAGCGCGAATCGCCTCCACCAACATCGCCGACTCAAACTCACCCTCATAGGCAGGGATCTTGCTAATATAGTTATAGATTTTTAAGTATCTGCCATGGTCAGCTAACGCATTGTACTCTGCGATAACCGGAAGAAGCACCGCATTTGCTACACCGTGAGGCACGTTGAAATAAGCGCTGACCGGATGACTCATGGCATGTACATTTCCAAGTCTTGCAAAGGAAAATGCCAGACCTGCAAACAATGATCCGGTCATCATGGCTTCTGCCGCCTCTGCGTCCATACGGTTTGCCACAAAACGACGGATATTTCCTCCGATCAGTTCCATCGCCTTCTCTGCCTTCGCATCGGAGAAGGGTGATGCCGCAGTAGAGATATAAGCCTCCTCCGCATGGATAAAGGCATCGATTCCACACGCTGCTGCCACCGATGCCGGCGCACTCATGATCAGCTCTGGATCCAGGATCGCATAATCCGGGAACAGTTCATAACTGAACACTGTCAGTTTATAATCCCTGCTGTGATCAGTAATAACGGAAAATGCCGTCACTTCTGAACCGCTGCCTGCAGTCGTAGGCAGTGCGATCAGCGGTACGATCTTTCCGGGCACCTTATGTGCACCCTCATAATCTGTAATATTTCCGCCATACTTTGCCAGAACGCCCACCGCTTTAGATACATCCATCGGAGAACCACCACCTAATGCAACAAGAAAATCTGCACCACATGCTTTAAATGTCTCTGCCGCCTTCTGAACTGTATCTACAGACGGATTCGCCTCTGTATCTGTAAAGCTGTCAGACTGGATTCCTGCTTCTTTTAAATAATCAGCTGCGCGCTGCACGATTCCCATCTTTTTCAGATTCGGTCCTGATATGATCAGCGCATGGCTTCCTCCCAGTTTTTTTGCAATTTCCGGCAATTTTGACATCGTACCTCTTCCAACTACAATATTTTGAGGTACGGAAAATGAAAATTCATTCATGATCATGTTTCCTTTCTACTGCTAAATATAGATTTTTTGATTTCTCACGGCACACTTATTCCACACCGGCCTCTGCCAGCCTTACTGGCTGTGGGATCTGCTCCATACGTGCAAACACCCGCTCGATCGCTGCATCGATCACGCTGTCCAGCTCCACATCGTCTGCCTCGGGCATCAGACTCGCTGCATCCTCATCGGAGATCAGCTCAACCAGCGTACCAAACTGCTCTTTATACTGAAATTTACATACCACATAAAAGACTACGCCCAGCAGGCTCCAGCTACCCACTGCAAGCCATTCCTGCGCCACCAGACTGCATCCACTGCCGGGGATCAGATACATCGCCACCATAAATCCGGACATAAGCACTGCCATCACACCGACAAATTTCCACGGTCCTACCTTATAAGGGCGCTCCATCTCCGGCTCCTTTTTGCGCAGGATGAGGAAGGAGATCGATACCATACAGTAGGCAAGACAGCATCCAAAATTGCCCGCATCGGAAATCCAAACCAACATCTTGCGCCCTGCCAGCGGTGCCAGCATCGTCAATGCACCGATCAGGATCAGGGAATTGATAGGGCTCTTGTATTTCGGATGCAGCTTTGCAAATGTTTTGGGGATCATGTAAGATTCAGCCATGGAATACATGGCACGGGAACCACCGATCATAAAGGAGTTCCATGATGTCACGATTCCGCACATACCGCCAACAATGATGACCTTCGCCATCACCGATGTATGGAACGCCGCCGCCATGGCATCCGCTGTCACAAGTCCCGTACCGTTTTCAGATGCTGCGATGGCATCGGAATTCATCACAAGACCCACTGCCAATATAACAAGAGCATAAAAGACAACCGCCATCACAACCGAGAGAATGAGCATTCTTCCGATCTTTTTCAACGGAACATTGATCTCCTCCGCCGCCTGTGGAATGACATCAAATCCAATAAAATAAAAAGGTGTCATCACTGCCACTGACAGTACGCTCTTTAACATAGAACCGCCACCGGTACCTGCAAACATCTGACCGTTTAAGTTATCCACAGTTCCGTTAAATACAGAAGCAACAATCAACAAAATTCCGGAGCCACCAATAATAAGTGTCAACACTGTCTGCAAAATGGCAGCTGTCTTTGCTCCCATAATATTAATAAGCATGATGAGAAATGCCAGAATGACGGCTACCGCCAGCCATGAAGCATAAATATCAAATCCTGCCACCGTATACAGATAGCCCTTCAGAAATCCCGGAAACAGATATGTAAGGATCGTCGGGAATGCACACGCCTCAAAGCATGCCACACTGACATACCCTAAAATAATAGCCCAAGTACAGATAAAAGACCCCGTCGGCCCCATTGCCCGGTGACTAAACACATGCTCACCACCACACTGCGGCATTGCAGCCGTTAATTCTGCATAGGTCAGACCCACGAAAAAGATCATAACACCGCCCAGCACAAAACCGAGCGCTGCTCCAAGCACACCGCCCTTTCCGATCCAGCTGCCGGATGAGACCACCCATCCCCAGCCGATCATTGCTCCAAATGCAATGACTAAAATGTCCCATGCACTAAATACTTTATCAAAATCAGATTTTTTCTGTCCCATTTTTATCCATCCCCTTTCTACTCCGCAAATAGTTCTTTTGCCAATGTTTCAATGTAATTTGCGGTGCGGTCCACGCCAAGGAGACTGCTGTCAATGAGCATGTCCCGGTTATGGCGGTCGCCACGGTTACTTCCTGTCAGCGCCAGATGCCGTTTGTGATAACGCTTGTCCTTCTCGCTGATCAAAAGCTTTGCATCCGCCTCAGACAAGTTATGGCTTTCCATCACATTTTTGATGCGAATCTCATTGGGTGAATAGATAAAGATCCTGAGTACATCCTCCCGGTCTTTTAAGATATAGTCTGCAGATCGCCCGATGATCACGCATGAATCACGATCCGCCAGTTTCCGGATGATCTGTTTTTGTACATGGATCGCGCGCTCCGTCAGATCCGCGTACTTTGAAAAGTTTCCGCGCTCCTGCCCCTGCACGCCTTTACCGGCAATTGTAATTCCCTCCTCTACCTTTTCCATAATATCCTTCGGAACACCAACTTCATCAATAATGGTGTCCACAAGCTCACGGTCATAAAATTTGATACCAAGATCCTCTGCGATCTTTTTTCCAACTGCATTTCCTCTGGCACCATACTCACAACCAATCGTAATGATCATATGTTTCATCTGTCTGTAATCCCCTTCTGATTATTATTTAGCCAGCCCTCATTTCTCTGTTTTACGAATAAAGAGCCACTGGTAGCGTTGTACCAGTGACTCCATCGTCATTAATTTATGGTAACTATTCAGATCACATCTCGATTCCGCTAAAGCTCCATCTCGATGTGGCTTCTCGCCAAAGAAATCTCCACACATATATTCGTTCATGCAAGCATGACTCATATTTGTTGTGTCGATTGCCTTGGCTCTGAATAGTTACAATTTATGATAATGCTTCCACAGACTCCTTGATGATCGCTACCGCCTTGTCGCAATCCTCCTCAGTAAGGATGAGGGGCGGAACCATACGGATCGTATGCGCACCAATAGCAGTGATGAGCAGATGTCTGTGCAGACACTCATGCTTCACATCTACACCACTGATCGTATCATCAAATTCCACACCGACTAACAGACCCTGATGACGAACCTCTTTTACATGCGGTAAAGTCTCCAGCTTTGCAGAGAAGTAATCACCCATCTTCTTTGCATTGCCTGCCAGATCTCGATCAAGCAGTTCATTCACTTCAGCCAAAGCAGCTGCACAGCATACAGGATGACCGCCAAAGGTTGTACCGTGGCTGCCTGCGGAGAATGCCTTTGCAACCTCCTCTGTCGCACAGATCGCACCGATGGGCATTCCACCACCCAGTGCCTTTGCCATAGATACGATATCAGGCTTAATGCCATAGTTCATGTAGCTCATCACAGCACCGGTTCTGCACCAGCCGGTCTGTACCTCGTCAATCAAAAGCAGCATGCCCTTCTCGTCACAGAACTCGCGAAGACCCTTCATAAATTCCATCGTTGCGGGGTGTACGCCGCCCTCACCCTGTACCGGCTCGATCATGATTGCAATGGTATTCTCGGTACATGCGTTCTTAAATGCCTCCAGATCATTGTAGGGTGCATAAGAGAAGCCGTAAGTCATGGGACCAAAGCCTACCTGACATCCGTTTCCGGGCTGACCGGTTGCAGACATGGCACCGAAGGTTCTTCCATGGAAACCCATCTTTGCAGTTACGATGTGGTATTTATTCGGGCCATACTTCTCGATGCCGTACTTACGCGCCATCTTGATCATCGCCTCGTTAGCCTCCGTACCGGAGTTCTGGAAGAAGATCTTATCCATGCCAATGGTGGTACAGACCTTCTCAGCTAACAACGCCTGAGGAATGGTATACGGATAGTTGAAGGTGTGCATAATGTCACCAGCCTGATCTTTGACAGCTTCCACAACCTTCTCATTACAGCTTCCGGCGCTGTTTACAGCGATACCTGCATAAAAATCCAGATAGCCTTCACCATTCTCATCATATAAGTACATATCCTTTGCAGTCTCTGCAAGAAAATCGAAACGCTCATAGGTCTCGATCATATATTTGTTTACCTTGTCCTTAATGTCCTGTGCGGTTAATCCTGTGTCCTTTAATCTCATTTCTAAATCCTCCTGTAGATATAAATATATATATTTAGCATGACTCTTCTGAAAAGCAAAAAGGCGCTTATCCCCCTTGGGATAAGCGCCTTTGCTTATGTCATGCCGTTTATGTTTTAACCACATAATACATTAGCACTCGGGCTTTCATTTGTCTACTTTATAAAATTAGGTTTTTTCATTCTAATGCCAAACATTTTGCATGTCAGGCATGACGCTCTGTCATGTCCCACTCTTTGTGAACGATCAATTTGAACACTGCTGTCTGACTATAGGTGAGGGGTTCACCGTGCATGAAAAAGACGATCCCGTCCACAGGTGCCCGAAGCTCCTCAATCATCTCTCCCTCATAGCAGTCCAGAATGCGAGCCAGAAGCTGTCCCCGCTCTACTTCCTCGCCCACCTTTACGACCGACTCAAAAATACCGGAGGTTTTCGTAGGAACAGACACCAGATCCGTGTCCTCCACCACTCTGGAAATATAGCCGTCATGTCCGTGATAGTCCACGATTCCACGCCGCTTCAAAAAATTCAGGATACATCCCACAGACTCTTTGGCACTCTGCTTATCAATGTTTGTCGTCGTTGTTGTATACATGCTGAATGCATGGGTTTCCCACAGCTGCCAGTTATAATTCAGGGTGGTGGTGTCAAAGGGACGCACTGCCCTGCGTACAACATAAGGCATGCCAAACTGTCTTGCCAGATCAAGATCCTCAAATCCCGTCGCCATCAGACGCACATGGGGCAAAAACTCTCCTGGCATATAAAAGGATGTATACTGGATGCCATACTCATATTCGGAGATAACCCGGAATACACCATCTGCAATGCGCTGGGTCGTCTCCCCCTGATCATAACCCGGAAACATGCGGTTAATATCCGTATTATCCACCGACCAGAAACGCTTTTTTGTATTCATGGAATAGGGATTTACACAGGGGATGATGAGTACCTGATGCCCCGGCAGCAGCTTTCCATCTTCTTCTAGCTGTTTAAACCGCTTCACTAGCATCGAGCAGCAATAAAGCTGCTGGATCTCATTGCCTCTCATGCTCCCGACGATACAAACGGATTTTTCTCCGGAACCAAATTCATATCCCGTCACGCGGAAATTGTCGCGGTACAAGCCCCGGATCTCATAAATGACTCTCTTTCTCATGACTGACACGCCTCCTCTCTGAGCAGACGTCCCACTAAAGACCCCTCATCCACAACGGGATACTCCCGGATCGTGAAAAGAATACCATCCATCGGTGCCGTGATCGTCTCTACCACCTCACCGTGTAACGGATCGATAATACGTCCGACCTCATCACCCTTTTTCAGCTTTTCCCAGTGCTTGACGCTGGGCACAAAAATGCCACCTGTCCCGGCATTAAAATAATACACATCGTCAGGATCGCGGGAAATGATCGGCTTACGTACCGCAGGCGCTTCCCCTTCCCACATGCCCATCTCGCTCATCAGATGCAAAATACCATCAACCATCTGGTCACAATAGCTGCGTGTGATGCGCATACCGACACCCATCTCCACCACCAGCGTCGGTGTGCCTGTGCTGTTTAAACTGTAGGCAAAAGTAGATTCCAGCACGGTACTGGCCCCATGCACCCAGATAAAATCCACATTAGAAGCCTCCGCCAAAGGAACCAGTTCCTTTTCGTGCAGCTCATTGATCCGGATCTGCGGAATCTCTGTCAGGAAAATATTGCTGGCATGAATGTCAAAAACCACATCACTGCCGGAGACATCCTTCATGATCTCTGCCGCCAGATACTCCGTCATATTTCCTTCCAGA
>JALFNQ010000048.1 GCA_022773965.1 Lachnospiraceae bacterium | reverse complement strand
ATGCACCTTGTAGCGTTCCTTTTGGAACATGAAATCCAGTTCGTTCTCCTGCATCAAATATGCTCTCCAATCGGCAGCCTGTGACTTTACCCACGCAAGTGGAAGTCCTACTGCAAGCACAACTTCTGCTTCATGAAGCCCCCGGAATTCTAACTCCTCTGCCAGGCCTGCCATAGTCAATATATAGAAGTCCTCTGAATCTGTTTTGTTGCCCTGATATACCAAATGGCTCTCGCCAATCACATAATATTTCTCCCGGTATTTTACAAAGTTGGTACTGACAATCGGTTCCTCATCATACGCTTCCACTCCGGTAGTAAATACTCTGTGGGCGGTCTTGATATTCCCATACCCATGGTCCAAACCGATATAAATTTTTCCTTTTGCTTTTCCTTTATTCTGAATATAGTTTTTCTCCATTAAAATATCCTCCTGAATGTCCTGTTTACATATCCGTTTACACGTTTTGTTTACAAATACTCTTTTAAATAATTTCTGTTTACGCTGTTTACAAATCCTCAAAGCCTTAATTTTACTGTATTCTTTCGTAAACCGGATTGTTTACATTTCCGTAAACGAACGCCTGTAAACAAAATTTGTAAACGCATCCTAAAAAACTTTTATCTTTCCTCAAAGGGTATTACCGCATCCTCCGGCAGTTTCTGAAACTCATTTTTCCCTGCCACCCTGCGCCACCCTCTTTGTGTGCCATATCCGGCAAATCTGTGGGAAGAAATTTTTTCCCACCCGACAATGCTATGGTTCATGACATTATTGATTTCTTTCAGTTCCCAATCCTTTGGTGTGTCATACTCATGAGAAAATGCTTCCTTGTAAATCATAATGCTGCATACATAATCCTCTGCCAGTTCATCCAGCCAGAGCTGTATCACTCCGACCTTCGCATCCTCCGGCATAAAATCCTTCTGCATCTCCTTTAAGTATTCTTCCGTTTTCCTCGACAGTTTTAACTCATGAAAACCGTTCCGATATAGTTCCATCGCTTCCGCCCACGCCTGACGTATGTATTCCCTTGACTCCTTTTCATCCTCAAGAATGTGCTTTTCCACCCGTTCCGGATGCACCAACACCGGGGCAAATCTCCGGTTCCCTGTACGGTCAAGAGGAAGAAAGTCCATATTGTTGGAAGTACCCACAAATACGCATTGTCTTGGTCTGTCCTCCGGGTGAGTTTCATAAGGAATTTTGTACGTTTCCTTTTGCCGACTGATAAAAGACTTAATATCTTCAATGCTCTTGGCATTCACTGTTGCCATCATTTCCGACATTTCAATAATCCAATGCCCCTGCATCTTCCGATAGACATTATCATCATCCATCCGCTTCAAATCATCTGAAAACCATTCATCATTGATGGCTAAGAATCGAAAAAATGTTGACTTTCCTGCTCCCTGCCCTCTTACAAGGCATACCATGATTTCAAATTTGCATCCCGGCTCATACACCCTGCGGATAGCTGCCAGCATCAAGAGCCGCATAATTTCTTTCGTGTAATCATCGTGATCAGCACCCAGATACCTTGGCAAAAGATTGTCTATGCGTGGCTGTCCGTCCCATTTAAGTTTTTCCAGACATTCCCGAATAGGGTGATACTTATTTTCACTTGCAACAATATTCATAGCCTTGTTGATGTTACGGTCGTTTTTCAGACCATAATTCTTTTCTAAGTACCAATGTATCTGATACACATCAGTATCCGTCAGGCTGGAAGATGTGCGCTGCCATCCGAGATTACCGACAATGTCAATCTTTCCGGACAGCTCATTTTTTCTGATTGCACCTTTTAACACCGGATCTCGCTGAAATACCAGCATACAGTTATTGATTGTCTGACAGGTATTGCCTTTATCATTTCTAGCCAAATCTGCCCGAATATCCTCTACCGTGCTCATTTCCGTATCAAGCACTTCCCCGATTTCGTTCCATAATACGCTCTCTTCCGATTCTGACTCTCTCTGCAACTTCTTCCACCTCCTTCCTGCCTTTCATAAAAAGTTCCTGTTTATCCTCTGTACTACCCATGCACAAAATATCCAGCCAGTAATTCATAATCGGTTCCGCATGAAGCATCCGTGCATAGTCCTCTGAAAAAATAATATCCGGCGGCTTTCCATTAAGGAAAATACCCATCTGCTCTATCAGTGATAAACCATCCCTTAAACTCTCAATACTGTGATTGCACCATCTGTCAAAACGCTCCCTGATGTGTATCAGCCTCTCACGTTCTGTCCGTTCTCTACGAATACGCTCCCTGTCCTGCTCACTTAATTCCTTATTTCCTTTGATCTCTATCGGCAACCGGAAATCTTCTACAATCTTTAACGCCGCCTCATATTGCGATAAACCAAACATCCGGGAAACATAGTCAATCGCATCCCCTCCCACGCCACAGGCAAAGCAATGATAATTCTTATCAATCTTCATGCTTGGGTGCTTATCATCATGGAAAGGGCAACAGGCTAACCCATTTCTTCTGACCTGCAGACCATAGTTTTCCGCTACCTGTCTCGCCGTCAAATACTCCTTTACCTCTGAAAAAATATTCAATATGCAATTTTCTCCTTTCCTCCGGAGAAAGCCTTTGCTATAATAAATGTGTGTGTTGGATAGAAAGGCTTTATCCTTTTTTATTCCTGAATGCCCTTGTTACCAGCAGGGGCATTTTTATTTACTTCAAGCAATTGTTTTACCAGTTCCAGCAGCAATCCTTCCTCTTCTGTATTGTCATTCTGTAAATGTGCCAATATCTGCTCCAATACTTTTGCCACCCTGACCGACATATAATTTCCGGCAATAACCGTTACCTCCTGCCCTAAAACTGCTTTCCGGTAATATTCACCTTTCGATATCCCCGATAAAATTATCTTCGCTTCCACTTGGTTTTTCTCTTCGTCACTCAGCCAAAAAGCAATTGTATTGCGCCGAAACCTGTCCTCTCGTTTACACGCCACTCTCCTCACCTCTTTCCACTTTTCCAAGCCTGTCTGCAATTTTCTCCTGTGCATCCATAGACTGATGACAATAGGTTTCAATTGTAGTCGTAACCTTTCCATGCCCTAACCGTTTTGCAATCTCAACCGGGCTGAATCCCATCTGCACAAGCATACTTGCATGACTGTGACGAGTACAATGGACTGTAATTTTCTTTACTCCCGACAACTTAATTCCACGTTCCATTTCA
>JALFNQ010000093.1 GCA_022773965.1 Lachnospiraceae bacterium | reverse complement strand
TGCTTCTGCCCGCCGGAGAGCTGGGAGGGATACGCCTTTGCCTTCTCGCTTAGACCAACGATCTCCAAATACTCTGCTGCACGCTTTTTTGCCTCTTTTTTACTGACACCTGCGATCTCCAACGGAAAGCAGATATTATCCAGGACATTTCTTTGCATGAGCAGGTTGAAATGCTGAAAGATCATGCCGATCTCCCTGCGCTCTTTCCGAAGCTGCTTTTGGGACAGCTCCGTCAGATTTTTCCCGTCAATGAATACCTTTCCCTCATCCGGCTTTTCCAGCAGATTCAGGCATCGCACCAGCGTGCTTTTTCCGGCACCGGACAGACCGATGATCCCGAAGATCTCGCCCTTTTCGATGGAAAAGCTCATATCCTTCACCGCATCTACCTGCCCGTTATTCACTTGAAATGTCTTGCTGATATGCTCTACACGAATCATCGGTTCCATACATTTTCCTCTTAGTTTCCGGCATCAGAAGCCATCGCAGATGACGGGATACGGATGCCGGTTCGCTTTTTCTTATTTCATTTTGATACTATTTTTCTGCATCAGGAACCACCACAATTCACGGATTCCTGATACCGTTTTTTGTTTATTCAAACGGGATGACTGCTCCGTCATAGGTGTCATTGATATACTGCCTGATCTCGTCAGATTTTAATACATGAATCAACGCCTGAATTGCCTCACTGTTCTCATTTCCTTCCTTGACAGCGATCACATTCACATAGGTCTTAGCTGCCTCAGAATCAGATTTTTCATAAGCGATGGAATCCTTCGCTACAGAAAATCCTGCCTGGAGTGCATAGTTACCATTTAATACGACAAATGCGACCTCGTCCTTGACTCTGGCTACCTGTGCAGCCTCCAGCTCCTGAATCTTAATATTCTTCGGGTTCTCTGCGATATCGTTAATGGTTGCCTCAAGCCCTGCGCCATCCTTTAAGGTGATCACACCATTGTCCTGAAGAAGTAACAGTGCACGTGCCTCATTGGTCGTATCGTTGGGTACGGCGATGGTATCTCCCTCTGCCAGCTCATCCAGACTGCTCTTTGTTCCGGGATAAATACCGAAGGGCTCATAATGGATACCGCCTGCGTTTACCAGATGGGTTCCCTGCTCCGCATTGAAATTATCCAGATACGGAATGTGCTGGAAATAGTTTGCGTCAAAATCACCGCTCTCTACAACAAGGTTCGGCTGTACATAGTCATCAAATACAGTGACATCCAGCTCCCATCCCTCTTTTGCAAGAATAGGCTTTGCCTGCTCTAAGATCTCTGCATGGGGAGTCGCGCTGGCTGCGATCTTAATGGTTCCCTTTGTCTCTGCGGGCTCTGCATCTGCTTCTGCGGAAGCATTTTCCTCAACAACGCCGCCCTCTACAACCAGGCTGTCAATGTCAACGGCTGTTCCGTAAACCGGCTCTAATGTCTCCTTGTAATCAGCATGGAAAAACTGCTCATCTGCCAGTGCCACAATCTCGTCATTGATCCAGTTCAATAAAGTCTCATTGCCCTTTGATACTGCAGGTGCGATCGTATCCAGATTTCCGATAGACTCAATGCCGACAGAAAATCCGTCATTCTGCAATGCCCATGCCAATACCTCTGTGTTATCAGTAGAAAATGCATCTCCTCTGCCATCTAACAGTGCATTGTACGCCTCTGTATACTGGTCAAATTTGACAAGCTCCACATCGGGATAATTTTCTGTAAAAAATGTCTCTGCGGTCGTTCCCTTTGTAACGATCAATTTTTTGCCGTTTAACTGATCCGCAGAGGTGATCAGTGCATCATCCGGTGAAACAACACCCAGAGCCACTTTCATATAAGGAAGTGCAAAATCTACGGATTCTGCGCGCTCATCGGTCACAGTAAAGTTTGCCAGAATAATGTCTACTTTACCGGTCTTTAAATACTCTACACGGTTTGCCGCATCTGTGGAAACATACTCTACATCCACGCCCAGATCCTGTGCGATCCGGTTTCCAAAATAGATATCGTAGCCCTGATACTCACCGTTTTCATCCACATATCCAAATGGATTCTTATCGCTGAATACACCGATCTTTACGGTGCCGCTCTCCTTGATCTCATCCAGGGTGCGGTATACCTTGTCTCCATCTGCCTGTGCTGTATCATCTGTAGCGGTCTCTGTTCCGGCATCTACCGGAGCTTCTGCCTTACTACCGCAGCCTGTCAGAGCCCCAATCGCTAAAACTGATGTCAGTAAAAATGATAATAACTTTTTCTTCATACTCTTTCTCCTCCTATTCCTTAATATTCATGTAACTATTCAGACCCCATCTCGATTCCGCTAAAGCTCCATCTCGATGTGGCTTCTCGCCAAAGAAATCTCCACAAATATATTCGTTCATGCAAGCATGGCTCATATATTTTGTGTCGATTGCCTTGGCTCTGAATAGTTACATATTTTTAAGTATGAATCGGACACCTTTATTTTTTCGTGTCCTTTGCATAAATAAATGTATTCAAAAACCGTCTTGCACGATCGGTCTTTGGCTGGTTAAAAAAGTTTTCCGGCGTGTCGCTCTCCACAACCTTTCCGCCGTCTATAAATACGATCCGGTCTGCCACTGCTTTCGCAAACTGCATCTCGTGGGTCACGATCAGCATCGTGTAGCCCTCGGAGGCAAGCTCCAAAATGACATCTAACACCTCCCGCACCATTTCTGGGTCAAGTGCCGCTGTCACCTCGTCAAACAGTAAGATCTCAGGCTTTAGAATGAGTGCCCGCACAATCGCCACACGCTGCTTTTGCCCTCCGGACAGCTGTCTCGGAAACGCATCCTTTTTGTCAATAAGTCCCACGCGCGCCAGTAGCTTTTCTGCCTCTGCCGTAACTTCTCTTTTATCACGCCCCTGTACTTTGACAGGACCAAGTATAATATTATCGATCACACTCATATGAGGAAAGAGATCGTAGCTCTGAAATACCATGCCGATCTTCTGTCTGACCTTCGGCCAGTCTGTTTTTCCCTCCGTGATCGCCTCGCCGTCTAAAATGATCTGTCCGGACTGAATCTGCTCCAGACCGTTCATACATCGAAGAAACGTGCTCTTCCCACAGCCCGACGGACCGATCAGGACGATAACCTCTCCCGCATGGATTTTCAGGGAAATCCCATCCAATACATGCCCTTCTCCGTAATCTTTTACAATATCCTTTGCCTCCAGCAAAACTGTCTGTTCTGACATATATTCCACCTCATTTCCGCAACTGCTCTGTTTCTTCGCAGCTGCGATGCAAAAATCCATGAAAATCGTCTTGGACAATGGGATTTTTACACTCCTGCATCATATTCTCACGGTCTCAGCAGCAAGTGCTTCGACCTGTTTTAAATTACGCTGCCTTCCACTTCTTCTCCAGCCGCTTTGCGATCAGAGAAATTGGCCAGCAGGTAAAAAAGTATAAAAAGAAGATCGTTCCGTAGATCCACAGCGCCGAATCCGGCACCGTATAACGGTTTGCCTCGATGATCTGCTGGGCAACCTTTAACACCTCAATCACACCGATCAGAGCCACTAACGATGTGGTCTTGATCATGCGCGTTGTCAGGTTGATCGCCAGAGGGATCAGTCTGGTCAGAATCTGCGGGATAATGATATATCTGTAAACCTGCCATTTCGTCAGCCCGATGGCTGCCCCGCTCTCATACTGATGCCTCGGGATCGAGATCAGTGCGCCCCGGACGAGATCTCCCATCTCCGCCGTTCCCCACAGCGTAAATACGATCACTGCGCTCGTCTCGCCGGAAAGATTGATGCCGAAGGACTTCGTCAGCCCGAAAAATACGAGAAACAACAATACCAGCTGTGGCATAATTCGTATAAATTCCAGATAAAACTTTGTGAGTGCTTTTACCACCGGATGTTTCACCGTCATGAGCATTCCAAGGAAAATGCCAAGCACAATGGACAACGCCACAGCGATCATGGAAATGCGGATTGTCACCCACAATCCTAACAGAAGCCGCTGCATGTTGTTTCCCATGAACAACACCCTAATTCCCAAATCCTGCATAGCGGAGCCTCCTTTCCAGAACTGCTGCCAGAATGGAAACCGGCAGAAGGATGATCAGATAAGCGATCACCAGCATCAGCAGTGCTTCATCCGTCTTGTAGTACAGACCGATCAGATCCTTTGCCACATACATCAGATCTGCCAGCGCAACCACACTGAACACCGATGTTTCCTTGATCAAAAAGATCACGTTTGCACAAAGCGCCGGAATAGAAACTGATAACGCCTGCGGAAGGATCACATACCGGATCACCTGGCTCTGCCGAAAACCCAGCGCCAATGCTGCTTCCTCCTGCCGTTTCTCAACAGCTTCCATACCACTCCGAAACGCCTCCGCCATGTAGCTTCCACCAAGAAAACAAAGACCGATGATCGCACAGCCCTCCGAACTGATGCTGATGCCTGCCTTCGGCAGCCCAAAATAAAGGAAAAACAGCTGCACCAGAAGCGGCGTGTTTCGCGACAGTTCAATGTACACGGCTGATATCTGCCGGAGCACCGGAACTTTAAAATACTGGATCATGGAAATCAAAAGTCCCACGATCAGGGAAAGCGCAATACCGATCAGACCAATGCTGACGGTCAGCTTTGTAGCTTCCACATAGAGTGGTATGTATTCGATGATAAATTCTGTATCCATCTCACAGTGCTCCTCCTGATCCTTTCATCTTATTTTCATATATTTCCTATCTGTTTAATATGTTTTAGGCGATGGTTGAATAATAGCACTACTGGAATGATCTGTCAACCACTAATTTTTATTTTTTGAGACAAAAATGCTGGATATAATCCTTTTCATCGAAATTTTTTCTTATATTCCTTTTTCTGTTTATACATTATCGCATCTGCCTGTTCCAGCAGCTCCATCACTCCAATCCCGTTATGATCCTCTCTCACTTCAATAATTCCGTAACTAAAATTCTTCGGATATTCTTTTGTATGATCACTATAAAATATCTCTTTCACCTGCTGTAGATTTTTCACCGCTGTATCATACTCACAGCCTCTTAGTATGATACAAAATTCATCCCCTCCAATACGGGCAAAGAAATCTCCGGCTTGAATATGACTTTTTATTATCTCAACAAAATCACGAATATAGCAATCACCCTCAGCATGTCCATACTTATCATTAATATATTTCAAATTATCAAGGTCACAATAACAGAGAGAAAACTTCTCGTTAGTTTCCAATAGTTCATTCATTTTTTCAAAAAAGAAATGTCTGTTTCCAATCTGAGTCAACGCATCCTGGTTCGCCTTAGCTTCCAACTCATTATTACAAAGGTACAGCTGATATGCATGCTCCTTTTCCCGCTTTGCTACCTCCAAAGCTGCTGTCAACTTTTTCCCGTTAATAAACATCCGGTATAGCATTAATCCAAGAACCAAAATAATAAGTCCCGACATTCCAAAGACTTCTGTCGTATGTTCTCTAACAAAATCATTAAACGTTACCTCTTTATTTACATAAGAGTTCTCTGCTAATACTACGCCGTTTAATCTATCAGCGGATAAAATTATTCCTTTATTCAGAATACTGGCTGCCATTCTGTTGGCTTTTGTTGTAGCCAGACATATTTCTGCCGGCAATGATGTATCCACAAACTGAAGTTCATCCATTACAGGGTACTTCCTTAATACATTCAAACGCATAGAGGTAACAAGTGTACTGTATGCTTTCTCTGATGCAACTGCGTTCAGACATTCTTCTATCCCCTCATACAGCAATATTTCTGCCTCAGGATACATGATTCGAACAACTTCTTCCGGAAACAGACTTTCTTTTGAAACTGCAATGATCTTACGGCTTGTGCTAAGATCAGGATTCTTATATATAAAAACCGGAATTGTAGATAAAAACGCATTTGTCAAAACATAATTTTCCTGCTCTGCCAAATAAAAATCACTATACAAGGGGCCGATCGCGTCTACCTCTCCCTTTTGCAATGCTTCTTTATACTGTCTGCTCGTCTTATAACATTTTGGTTCCACCAAAATTCCAAATTTCTCACCCAGTACATCAACTAACGTTTTCATAACACCACCCATTTCACCATCATCTAATTGAATGGAATAAGGAAGGTTATCGTCAAGATATCCGATTCTAAGTGTATTGTCATGATCAGCTAACCATTTTTCCTCTTTATCATTGAGCAGCAGGTTATTAGACATCTGTTGATGATACCGACTGACCAACAGATTGTTGTAATCAAGCTCTGAATTCTGGATTTCATACAATGCTTCATTTAATTCCTCCAAAAGATCCGGTCTAGTCTTGGAAACTGCAAAATAGTAATCACTGAAACCAATGTTGACGATGGGTAGATAATCATAACTAGTGGAAAGATCGGGGGTTGCAATGGCATCCAACTCTCCAGCATTCAGCGCAGTCATCAATGCATCATAACCATCGAACTTTTCGATTTTCGCCTCAATCCGATTATTCTCCAGCCAGTCCATTAACAAGCCTTCCTGGAAGCTTCTGTCTGTCACGCCAATTTTGCAGCCATTTAGCTGTTGAAAATTTCCACCAGTCAATTTTTTGTGTTCTTTCGTCGTGTATAACAGGTAAGTATCCTTCCCTTGCGGGTAAGATGAGAAGTCAAATAATTCCGCTCGTTCCGGTGTATAGGATACGTTACCGAACAGATCAATATCTCCGTTTACCAGCATTTCATAACATTCGTTAAAGGAACCATACACATACTCATACTTCCAGCCGGTATAATAGGATATCTTCTGGAGATATTCATAACCGGAACCTCGTTTATATTCGCCTTCGCCGCCTTCTTCATAGGCAACCACATTTACATATCCAACACGTACTGTTTTCTGCTCATTATCATTTTCCTCCGCAAATACATACATCGGATACATTACTGTAAGTACGATTAGAATACATGCTACTACTTTTCTACTTAAGTTATGATTCATCTTTATGTACATTTTTACCTCTTTTCATGCCTGATCCTGCTAATTCAAGATAGGCAGCTCTGTTATAACCGCATATATCTGCTAATAACTTCTTCCAGTTTTTCCCGGTTAAACGGTTTTGCGATATGCTCGTTCATTCCGGCTTCTTTCGATTTCATTATATCCTCTTCAAAGGCATTAGCACTCACCGCTATGATAGGAAGACTGTCGATGTCTGGTCTGTCCAATGGCCGGATCAAGCGGGTTGCCTCATAACCATCCATTACGGGCATCTGAATATCCATCAGCACTATCCCATAATATCCGGGGACAGAAGACCTGATCATCTCAACAGCAACCTTACCATTCTCTGCTTCTTCAACCTGAATACCTATATCCGACAGAATGGTTACCGCAATCTCCCGATTCAGATCATTATCTTCCACCAGAAGGATTCTTCCTCCCTCAAAATGAGTATTGCGTTTCACCTCATTATAAGGCACCGACTCCACTTCCACAGAGGCATTCAGGACTTCATACAGATCTAACGAAAACAGCGGTTTCGCACAGAAGGCTGTCACTCCAGCTTTCCTTGCTTCTTCTTCTATTTCCGTCCAGTCATAGGCAGTAAGAATGATGATCGGCGTATCCTCTCCGATGACATTCCGAATCTGACGAACCACCTCGACTCCGTTCATATCCGGCATCAGCCAGTCAATAATAAATGCTTTATAGGGTTTTCCACCTTCGTAGGCAAATTTTGCCTTGTAAACAGCTTCTTTACCGGACATGGTCCACTCCAGATTCATGCCAATGACCTCTAACATCCTGGTCACGCTGGCGCAGGTATCCATATTGTCATCCGCAACAAGAGCCCTAAGTCCTTCCAGCTTCTTGATCGTCGTAACCTTATGGGAATTTTCTCCCACCTTAAATCTGAATGATATGGTGAACTCTGTTCCTTCCCCTTTCTTGCTCTTAACAGAAATATTGCCGCCCATCATGTCCACGATATTCTTGGTAATCGCCATTCCCAGACCGGTTCCCGGAATGCCGTTCACAGTGCTGGATTCTTCCCGGGTAAAAGGTTCAAAAATGTGCGATGCAAATTCTTTACTCATTCCGATTCCGGTATCGCTGACCACAAATTCATACCGTGCAAAACCATCCAGATCCGGAGCACCCTTTTGCATGATCCGGATGCCAACCGTACCTCCCGGCATCGTAAACTTGATGGCATTGCTCATACAGTTTAAGAGTACCTGATTCAGCCTGAGTTTATCACAGACGATATCCTCATTGACAACCTCCACGGTATCAATGAGAAAATTCAAACGTTTAGCATTCACATCAGCCTGCAGAATGTTTCTCAGATCATGCATCACTGTGGAAAGATGACTCTCCTGCTCCTCAATCTTTATTCTTCCGCTTTCAATTCTGCTCATATCCAGAACATCATTGATGAGCGAAAGCAGATGATTGCTGGAGGTCATGATTTTCTTTAGATAGTCTTCCAACAATTTTTTGTTGTCCAGATGAGTTGCAGCCAAAGACGTAAAACCGATAATTGCATTCATCGGAGTTCGAATATCATGGGACATATTATTCAGGAAGTTGGTTTTTGCCTGATTGGCGTGCTCCGCCACGATCAGTGCCTCCCTGACCTCTTTGGCGGCTTCGCGGGTTTTTTTCAGATATACAACACCGATGATAATAAAAGCCACTACAAGCATGAGAATCCCTGCCAGAACGGCAAACATGTTGTCCTTTACAAAATCAGAAAAAGTTGTACTTTTCGAGGCCGTAGCATAATAAGTAAGAGCTCCATTAATGGCAGAATCAGGAACAACATCGATTACCTGATTCAAAATATGCAGAAGATGCACATTCTTTCTCTGCACGGCAAAGGATACCGAAGCGTTGCTTGACAATGTAATGCTCATCAGTCCATCGTAATGGCTCGCCTGGATGATATGATCCACTCTGTTTGCGCTGAACACAGTACCATCCACTTCTCCCCTACGAACCATGCGGATACATTCCTCCTCAGAATCAGTACCTACCACCGTCCAGGAAGGATAATTGTTCTGAACATACAATTTTGTTTCTATACTGTTTTCATATATTGCAACAACATTTTCATCATTCTCATTCAACCTGCCGCCGTTAACCAATGCGATCATGCTTGTGCCCGCAACACTTTTTGTCACATACATCTGAGACTGCTCAGCAGAATAACGATCAAAATAGGCGGGAAAAATGCAGTCTATCTTTCCTTCCTGCAGTGCAACTCTCAGCTCAACTGCATTGGAAAAAGCGATAGGTTCAAATTCCAGCGTAGCATTATACAGGCAGCTTTCTGCAATGCTTAAAAAATCATTCAAAGCGCCAACCAGTTCTCCGCTGGCATCCTCTTTATCGCAATAAGCCAGATAATTATCCAGATATCCGACTTTGACCGTTCCATGGTCCTGAATCCATTTCAGATCCGTTTTCCCTCAAGTGTGGTATAATCTGTTTGGTCAATCCCGGTATCCATATTGCTGACATACAGATAGTAGCTCTCTGTACCCATTGAATATGAAGAAAACAGCATTTCATTTTCTCTCTCCGGAGTGATGGATACATCGCTCAGCAGGTCAATTTCTCCGTCTTTGAGCATTTGCATCAATTCCGGTCAGGAGCCTTCCACATATTCATACTTCCAACCGGTATACGCTGCAAGATCCTGCTGATAGTCATAGGCATATCCACTCATATGACCACTTTCATCCTTGATATTAAAAGGACACGGATAAAATCCCACCCGGACGGTCTTTTGCTCCGACTCAGCTGCACTGACTGTCATGGGATAGAATGACACCACGATGAAGAATAAGCAGAGAACCCCTGCTATTATACTATTTATCCGCTGTGCAACATATCGCTTGTAAATATCCATATTTCACGATCCCTTCTAATATGCATCTACTATTTCTTACTCAAATCAGTCTTTTTTATCATCTGTTTTATGTCTGCCGCAAATCTCACGGTAACAGACAGAAGCCTCCACGGGCAGAAGCAAACGATCTCCCTCGTCCATTCTGCTCTCGGAGCGAAATACTCACGTTATATAAACCAAAATTACATTGCTCATAAAAGTCCGAACAATAAAATCATCCACTTCATCAATATCCGGTCTTAATTTTACTATACCTTTCCCCTGAAATACAAGGCATATCCTTTATTTTTCTTGAGTTTCAACTTGTTGTCACGGAAAATGTTGCTATTTCATTCTTGTCATACAAAATTACACTTAGCTTAAAAGTATTGTAACTGTGAAGGTGATAAAATACTGTTAAAAAAGCGAAAAAACAATCTGGTTATAACCACTTTTCCTGAATTTAAATCATACTCCTATTGACTTGCATTCGGGAGATAAAATTGTGTAAAAAAACAGAGCCAAAAGAATGATACAATTACATAATTATCAGTTTCTTTTCGTTTTCGAATAAATATATATACGGATGCTGTTATATCTTTTCAGTACGCTGGATCTATCCAACTGCATGTCTAAAGTCAGATGGATAGAAATCAAAAATCACTTCTTGTTTCTTTCGATTTTGAACAAATACAAAATGATATCTAGTCTTTGATAATTTTACGAAATTATTCGCCCTCTCATATATAATATCCATATTTTCCCTTTATACGATAAAAGCCTTGCATCCGAAAATGCAAGGCTTTATTTCTTTTGTAAACAACTTTCTTTCACCTAACAGCTAAGATGGATTATGGCAGTTGCCGCCTATCTCAAACCTCCGCAGTCGCCGCATTCCATCACGGTTTCTGTTTCACAGGAAATGAATGCATCTTTACGAGTATGCTTCTCAAAAAGGTTTCCCTTTGAGTGTTATACTACTCTAGCATTTATTTGTTAGCAATAATTGTTGACATATTTTTTATTTAAAGTACGCCACGCCACTCTCAAAGATCTTCATATCCTGCTCGCCGTAGATGTTGACTGCCACTGCGTCACCGCGGCGCTCAGAGTGTGCCATCTTGCCCAGAACACGTCCATCAGGGCTTGTGATACCTTCGATCGCCATGTAGGAACCGTTGACATTCCACTCCTCATCCATGGTCGGGTTGCCGGACTCGTTGACATACTGGGTAACGACCTGTCCGTTCTCAAAGAGCTTGTCCAGCCACTCCTTCGGTGCTACAAAACGTCCCTCTCCATGGGAAGCAGGGTTCGTGTAAACACCACCCAACGTTGCGCCTGCCATCCAGGGTGACTTGTTGGAAACGACCTTTGTGTAGACCATCTTACTGATATGACGTCCGATGGTATTGTAGGTCAGTGTCGGTGAATCTGCGGTCTGCTCTGTGATCTTTCCGTAAGGTACGAGGCCCAGCTTGATCAGTGCCTGGAATCCGTTACAGATACCGAGTGCCAGTCCGTCACGCTCGTTCAGAAGCTTCATGACTTCCTCACTGATCTTCTCACTGCGGAACGCATTCGCAAAGAACTTCGCGCTTCCCTCAGGCTCATCGCCTGCGGAGAATCCGCCGGGGAACATGAGGATCTGTGCCTGTGCGATGGCCTTTGTAAACTCATCCACAGAATCACGGATGCCTGCTGCGTCCAGATTCTTGAATACCTTTGTGACCACATTTGCGCCTGCCCGCTCAAATGCCTTTGCACTGTCGTACTCGCAGTTGGTTCCGGGGAATACCGGGATAAATACGGTGGGCTTTGCCACTTTATTCTTGCATACATAGATCTCTTTTGCTTCATAAAGACCGGTCTTTACATCAGACTTATCATCCACTGCAACAGTGGGGAATACCTTTTCCAGTGTTCCGGTCCAGACAGAAATTGCCTCGTCCATCGGCAGGGTCATCTCGTCATAGACAAAAGATCTCGTATCGTTGACACGTCCGATGACTGCCATATATTCTCCCAGTCCTGCTGCCGCAAATGCTTCCTTTACTGCATCTACGGACGCTACCGGAACTTCTGCCACGAGACTGCCGAATGCAGGAGCAAACAATGTCTCTTTCGAAACGCTGCTGTCGATCGTCACGCCCAGCTTGTTACCAAATCCCATCTTGCTGACAGCGGCTGCGATACCCTTGCCATCCAGTGCGTATGCAGAAACAATTGCTTTCTTTCCGATCAGTGCGTGGATCGTATCATACAGCTTCATCACCTGCTCATAATCGGGCAGATCGTAAGCATCCTTTGCCATCGTAAAGAGCATCAGCTTGTTGCCTGCTGCCTTTAATTCCGGTGTGATCACATCCTGCTTGGTCGCTACATCTACTGCGAAGGATACCAGTGTCGGCGGAACGTCAATCTCATTGAAGGTTCCGGACATGGAATCCTTTCCTCCGATAGAAGGAAGACCCAGGGAGATCTGCGCCTGATAAGCACCCAAAAGTGCTGCAAAAGGCTGACTCCAACGAGAAGGCTCCTCACTCATGCGGCGGAAGTACTCCTGGAAGGTGAAACGAACCTTGGAGTAATCTCCACCTGCTGCCACGATACGTGACAGGGATTCTACCACTGCATAAGCTGCGCCGTGATACGGGCTCCAGCTTGATAAATACGGATCAAAACCATAGGACATCATGGTTACGGTATCACACTTGCCCTCTAATACCGGCAGCTTTGCAACCATGGACTGTGTCTCGGTCAGCTGATAACGTCCACCGTAAGGCATGTATACACTTCCGGCACCGATGGAACCGTCAAAACGCTCTACCAGACCCTTCTGTGAGCAGACATTTAAGTCCTTTAATGTCTCTGTCCATGCGGTCTTTACATCGCCCTTCTCCAAAGCATCTGCGACTGCGGGCAGCTCATATTTCTTAAAGAAGTTCTCTGACTCCTCCGGAATATCAACAGCAACAGATGTCTCCTGATGAGCACCGTTCGTGTCGAGGAATGCACGGGAGATATTGACGATCTCTTTTCCTCTCCACTCTAATACCAGACGGGGATCCTCGGTCACGGTTGCCACCTCAACGGCCTCTAAGTTCTCTTCTGCCGCATATGCTAAGAACTGCTCTACATCGGCAGGTGCAACAACCACTGCCATACGCTCCTGAGACTCGGAGATCGCAAGCTCCGTTCCGTCCAGACCTGCATATTTCTTTGGTACCAGATCAAGGTTCACACGAAGTCCCGCTGCCAGCTCTCCGATCGCTACAGACACACCGCCTGCACCGAAATCGTTACACTTTTTGATCATATGTGACACTTCCGGTCTGCGGAACATGCGCTGTAATTTACGCTCAGTAGGCGCATTTCCCTTCTGAACCTCTGCGCCGCACACTGCAGTAGACTGGGTGTTGTGTGCCTTGGAAGAACCGGTCGCACCACCGATACCGTCACGTCCGGTGCGTCCTCCAAGTAAAATGATCACATCTCCCGGATCAGAAGTCAGACGCTGCACAGCGCTTCTGGGAGCTGCACCCATAACTGCACCGATCTCCATACGCTTTGCCACGTAGCCGGGATGATAGATTTCTTTGACATATCCGGTAGCCAGTCCGATCTGGTTTCCGTAAGAGCTGTAGCCCTGCGCCGCACCACGCACCAGCTTTTTCTGGGGCAGCTTTCCGGGAATGGTATCCTTTACAGATACGGTCGGGTCAGCAGCACCGGTCACACGCATTGCCTGATATACATAGGTACGTCCTGATAAGGGATCACGGATCGCACCGCCAAGACAAGTGGCAGCGCCACCGAAAGGCTCAATCTCTGTAGGATGATTGTGTGTCTCATTCTTGAAGTTCACCAGCCACTCCTCAGTCTTGCCATCGATCTCCACCGGAACAACGATAGAGCATGCGTTGATCTCGTCGGATTCCTCCTGATCCTCCAGTTTTCCTTCTTTTTTCAGGCGCTTCATCGCCATCAGTGCCAGATCCATCAGACAGACAAACTTATCGTCTCTGCCCGCATACATCTTCTCATGGGTCTCTAAATAATCCTTGTAAGTGTCCTCCATGGGTGCGCGGTAATAACCGTCACCAAAGGTCACATCCGTCAGTTCCGTAGAAAATGTGGTATGACGGCAATGATCAGACCAGTAGGTGTCGAGTACACGCACTTCTGTTACGGAAGGATCACGCTTTTCCTCATTTCTAAAATAATTCTGGATGTGCAGAAAATCCTTAAAGGTCATCGCCAGATTCAGGGAATCATACAATTCCTTTAAGTCGTTCTCTGCCATATTGTTAAAGCCGTCAAAGATCTTTACATCCTCGGGATCCGGGAAATCCTGTACAAGCGTTTCCGGCTTTTCCATACCTGTCTCACGGGAATCCACAGGATTGATGCAGTGCTTTTTAATCGCTTCCAGCTGCTCCTCTGACAGCTCTCCCTCAATCACATAGGTAGTCGCGGAGCGAATGATCGGCTCCTCATCCTCATTTAACAGCCGTACACACTGTACTGCCGAATCCGCACGCTGGTCAAACTGTCCCGGAAGATATTCCACACTAAACACAGCTGCACCCTTCGCATCAAAGGTCTCCTCATACAGATCATCTACCGGCGGCTCTGAGAATACAGTCACCTTTGCCTTCTCATATGTCTCATCCGATATATTTTCGATGTCATAGCGGATCAGCACCCGCACATTTGTCACTGTCTTGATTCCGAGATAGCTTTTGATCTCTGATTTCAGATCCTTGGCTGCTACCGCAAAATCAGGTTTCTTCTCCGCATATACACGACGTACATTACTCATGATTGTTCCTCCGTTAAGTTAGGTTGATTAAAACAATACCTATATAATAATAAGAATTTCAAAATATTGCAACCTTTTTACAAAAATGTATCTATTTATTAAACATCCTTTTTACTCCAGAAAGCTTGCAGCATCCCGTCAACAGTATCTAACGTAGCGCTTTTATAATCCTCCCACTCTCTTGGAAAGAGTTTCCTGTTCTCCCACTGCAAAAATCGCTCATCCAGCAATGCGATCACACCCACATCCGTCAATGTCCGGATTACACGCCCTGCCGCCTGCTGCACCTTATTCATCCCCGGAAAACGATACACATAATCAAATCCGTTCCCATCCCGCGCATCAAAAAAGTTTTTCAGTATCTCACTCTCTCCACCGATCTGGGGAATCCCTGTGCCCACAATGATCGCTCCGATCAGCTGATCCTCCCGCAGATCCACACCTTCTCCAAAAATGCCGCCCATCACGCAAAAAGCCACCAGCGAATGCTCCCGCTCTCTAGAAAACTCCTGCAAAAATTCCTCCCGCTGCTGCTCACGCATATTTTGCATCTGCATGATCACGTCCATCTGCTCACCGGCCAGATACAAAAACTGCTCCTCCACGTCCAGCATCATCTTATAGGACGGAAAAAAAGCAATATAGTTTCCCTTTTTCGCAGCGGCAACCTTATATATATAAGAAGCAATCCGTCCAAACTCCTCTGCGGTGCGCCTGGTATATTTACTGCTCACATCTTTCCCGATCAGAAGCAGGCGCTGATCCGGCGTAAATACAGAATGGGCATAAACTGCATAGTTATCCGTTTTCGTGGACAACAGACGTTTGTAATACTGAATGGGGAGCAGCGTTCCCGAAAAAAAGACCGTGCTGTGCGCCTGATCCATACAAGCCTGCAGATTGCGCGATGGATCTGCACAGTACAATTTGAGTGCAAAGCTTCCGTCCTCCTCCATGGAGGAGTAGATGACATAGTTTTCGTCAACCAATTCATAGATATTCAGGAAATTGCGCAGACCAAAATAAAATTCCATTACCTCATCCCGCTCCGGTATCGTCAGAGGCTTCTGCAAAAAGCGCTCCATCTCGGAAGCCAGCCGCATGAGCGCAAATACCAGATCATTCACAGACTCATGAATCATATAGCCCTCACACTCACGCTTATATTCCAGTAAGATCTTATTCACCCGTTCCAGCTCACGCTCTACTTTTTTGCTCCATGGCTTTAACAGCCTCTTTATTGCCAGCACATCCTCCTTCACGATCCGCTCGGAGTACATCTGTCTGCCCCGCTCCACCAGATTGTGCGCCTCATCCACCAAAAAAAGATAATCCCCGCGATTTCCCTCCGCAAAAAAACGTTTTAGGTACACCGTCGGATCAAAAACATAATTATAATCCCCCACGATCACATCACTCCAGCTGGAAACATCCAGACACAGCTCAAAGGGGCACACCATATACCGGTCTGCCTGCTCCAGCAGTACTTCTCTTGAAAAACAATCCTCCCGCTGTAAGAGGTTAAAGACCGCATCATTCACCCGGTCAAAATGCCCCTTTGCATAAGGACAGGCATCAGGATTACACTCCGGTTTTTCACATTTACATAATTTTTCTTTTGCTGTGATCGAAACGACCTTGCCGCGGTAGCCATGATCGCGGAACACCGAAAAAGTCTCCATTGCCACCGTTGCTGTCACCGTCTTTGCGGTGAGGTAAAAAATCTTCTCACCCTGCCCTTCTCCCACAGCGCGCACAGCCGGAAACAGTACGGAAACTGTTTTTCCGGTTCCGGTGGGTGCCTGAATGAACAGATTTTTTCTGCGCAAAATCGTGCGGTACACATCCGATACCAGCTCCTTTTGCCCCGGACGATAAGAAAAGGGAAATTCCATCTGTTTGATAGAAGCGATGCTCGTCTGCTTCCATTCGTACTGAAAATCCGCCCATTTATGATACTCTTTGATCAATGCATCAAACCATTCCTGTAATTCTTCAAACCGAAGGCACTCATAAAAACGGTTGACTTCCTCCGTGTCCAGATCACAGTAGGTCATCTGCACACCGACTTCTTCCAGTCCCTGCTGCAACGCATAGATATATGCATAGCATTTCGCCTGTGAGAGATGCACGGGCACCGGCTCTTCCATTTTCATCACATCCTGATAAACACCCTTGATCTCATCAATACAAGGGATATTCTCTCTCGTAAAAATGCCATCTGCACGCCCCTCGATCGTCAGAATATAGCGCGGTGTCTCCAGGTCGATCCGAAGCGGCACTTCCGCGCTGTAGGAGCTGCCCATGGCGCGCTGCAGCTTTTTGTGGATACGCGTTCCCTCCTGCATCGCATTCAGTTGCATACCACGACTCATACGGTTATCAATGTCTCCTGAACGCAACAAAAACTCCACCAGATTACGCACCGAAATGCGCACCTGCTGGAGTGTTTTTTTCTGCTCATCGATCCTTTGGTTGTTCTTTTCTTCTCCCATCACAATGCCTCCACAGGATACTACGAAGAACATACCCGGTTCTTTCCGGTATTCTTTGCCTGATACAAAGCCTGATCGGACTGATCAAAGAACTTGCTGGCGGTATTCCATGGTCTGTCATACTCTGCCACGCCAAGACTCACCGTAAACTGATGCTCCTCTCCCGATGCATCCGAAAAAACAGTCTCTGCAAACCGTTTGCGAATCGTATTGGCACGGGTCAGCGCATCCTTTTTATGACATCCGCCAACGATCAGCACAAACTCCTCGCCGCCATAACGTGCCGCAAAATCCTTGCTGCCACAGTAATTCTTAAAAATACCGGCCAGCCCCAACAACACTTCGTCTCCAAATGCATGCCCGTATGTATCATTGACTTTTTTAAAGTTATCAATATCTGCGATCAGCAGACAGAAGCATGCATCCTCCCGCTCCTTTTCCGGGGTCTGTGCAAAGGCTTCCATCCGCTTTTCCAGTTCCTCGTAAAAGCACTCGTGGTTATACAGCCCGGTGGCTGCATCCATACGTGTCGCATCACCTAAAAGCATCGTCTGGTCATGTACATATTTTACATTATAATAAACCAGACCACCAATGCAGAACATGCCGATCAGATTCGTCAACCGCCAGAAATCCACAACCCGGTAGCCCGTCATATAGATGACCAGATGCCGGATCACTACGACAACTGCAAACAGGATCACCTGCATTTTGGTCCATTTCTGATCCGTCCAGATGGGGAATGTGGCAATCACACCAAACAGCAGACCGTCCAGCACGGACAGCCCTGACGGGTGTGCCAGCAATACGATCAAATATAAATTTAAGATCAGATAAGTAGCGATGTGATGCAGCTCCCGCTCTTTTTTTACAATCAAAAAATAGTAGATCACATACATCCCAAACGGCAAAAGCATCGGTATAAAACATTTCTGAATCAGTCCCTTATAATATCCCCCGCTGATCAGTGTCAACATCAGCCAGAAAGTATTGATCAGAAAATAGCAGGTTCCCAGACTTTGCATACAGGTACCAACCATTACACCAAGCTTTTTATCTCTTTGTCTGTTATAATCTTCAAGCGCTCTCATTATTTGTCTTCCTTCATGCGTTGCCAAATTCGATTACCGGTCACAGGATAAAGATGATAAGGTGACTTTTCTGCGCAGTCACACTATTTATATAATTGTACCATATTTTTCAACATTTGCAATGAAAGATTTGTTATAATCTTCTATTTCAAAAAATTTTGGTTACATTTCAGACCCCAGCCTGAAATGTAACGAATTTGGCGATGCTTCGCATGCAAAATCGCCAAATTCATGGCTCATGAACGTCTTTGGCACGTAGCCCGCAGTAAATGCTGGCTACTGTGTAAAAAGTAACAAATTTTGTCAATATCTGAAAAATGTAAAATTTTCAAAAAACTGTTTATACAATCACGTATTTTTGTCTATAGACACCAACAATTAAAAACGATACACTGAATTTAACAAAAAAAACGTAAATGGAGGGGTAATTATTATGGCAAAATACGTTATGGCATTGGATGCCGGCACAACAAGTAACCGCTGTATTCTCTTTAATGAGAAGGGAGAGATGTGCAGCGTCGCTCAGAAAGAATTTACCCAGTATTTTCCGAAGCCCGGCTGGGTAGAGCATGATGCAGAAGAGATCTGGTCTACACAGTTAGAGGTCGCAAAAGCAGCGATGGCGAACGTGAATGCAACTGCAGCAGACATCGCAGCGATCGGTATCACAAATCAGCGTGAGACCACGATCGTATGGGATAAGAATACCGGAACACCTGTGTACCACGCAATCGTATGGCAGTGCCGCAGAACTTCCGAGTATTGTGATTCTTTAAAAGAGAAAGGATTGACCGACACTTTCCGCTCAAAGACCGGACTTGTCATCGATGCTTATTTCTCAGGTTCCAAGGTAAAATGGATTCTCGACAACGTAGAGGGGGTACGTGAAAGAGCTGAGAAGGGCGAATTGCTGTTTGGTACGGTGGAGACATGGCTCATCTGGAAGCTGACCAAGGGCAATGTTCACGTAACCGATTACTCAAACGCAGCAAGAACCATGTTATTCAACATCAACACCTTAGAGTGGGATGATGAAATTCTGGCAGAATTAAATATTCCGAAGTGCATGCTTCCGACACCGAAGCCTTCCAGCTGTGTATACGGCGAAGCAAATCCTGAATTCTTCGGTGGACCGATCCCGATCGCAGGTGCTGCAGGCGACCAGCAGGCCGCTCTGTTTGGACAGACCTGTTTCAACGAAGGCGAGGCAAAGAATACATACGGAACCGGCTGTTTCATGCTGATGAACACTGGCGAGAAGCCTGTATTCTCCAACAACGGTCTGGTTACTACCATCGCCTGGGGACTGGACGGCAAAGTAAATTACGCATTAGAGGGATCTATCTTCGTTGCCGGAGCTGCAATCCAGTGGCTGCGCGACGAGTTGAAATTTGTTGATTCTGCTCCCGATTCCGAGTACATGGCACGGAAGGTAAAGGATACAAACGGCTGCTACGTTGTACCCGCTTTCACCGGCCTTGGAGCTCCTTACTGGGATCAGTACGCAAGAGGAACCATCGTAGGTCTGACCCGCGGTGTCAACAAATACCATATTATCCGTGCAACGTTAGAGTCACTTGCTTATCAGGTAAATGATGTTCTGGCAGCTATGAAGGCTGATTCCGGCATCGAGCTGGCTTCCTTAAAGGTTGACGGCGGCGCATCCGCGAACAACCTGCTGATGCAGATGCAGGCAGATATCATTCAGGCTCCCGTTGATCGTCCGGTCTGTGTAGAAACCACCGCTATGGGCGCTGCTTATCTGGCAGGTCTGGCAGTCGGCTACTGGGCAAGCAAAGAGGACGTTATCAAGAACTGGGCAATTGACCGTACTTTCACACCTGAGATCTCTGCAGACGATGCTGCAAAGAAGGTAAAGACCTGGAAGAAAGCAGTTACCTACGCATTCAACTGGGCAAAGGAAGACTGATCCGACCGGTTCTGTAATTTACGGATCTAAAAAAAATGATGGCAGGAGGAATTTATATGTTACCTTATATAGCAGAGTTGATCGGTACATTTATGCTGATCCTTTTAGGCGACGGTGTTGTTGCCAACGTAACTTTGAATAAATCAGGTATGAAGGGCGCAGGATCGATCCAGATCACATTTGCCTGGGGTCTTGCAGTTATGGTTCCCGCATGTATCTTCGGTGCAGCCTCCGGCGCGCACTTCAATCCCGCACTGACCATCGCTCTCGCTGCTGAAGGCAGCCTTGCATGGAGCATGGTTCCCGGCTACATTATCGCTCAGTTTATTGGTGCTTTCCTCGGTGCATGCTGTGTATACGTTCTGTTCAAGGGACAGTTCGATGCAACGGACGACCCCGGAACAAAGCTTGGCGTTTTCTCGACCGGTCCTTCCATCCCGAATACCGGATTGAACCTGCTCAGCGAGATCATCGGTACATTTGTACTCGTATTCGCCATCAAGGGCTTTGGCAATGTAGACGCTGCCGGCGGTATTGGAAATCTGTACGTATTTGGCCTGATCGTTTCCATCGGTATGTCCCTCGGTGGTCTGACCGGATATGCGATCAACCCAGCCAGAGATTTAGGACCTCGTATTGCACATGCAGTATTACCGATCAAGGGTAAAGGATCCTCTAAGTTTGAATATGGATGGATTCCTGTAGTCGGACCGATCATTGGTGGTTTATTAGCAGTTGGTTTATTCAACATTATCCCCTGGTAATACAGGTCTATAAAATTTCATATCTAGCAAGAGATGAGAGCCGTGCTAGGAGATACCGGGAACGGTATCTCTTAAGCGCGGCTTTTTTTAGGAGGGAAAAGTATGTATGATGTAGTAATCATTGGCGCAGGCGTGACCGGAAGTGCCAGTGCACGGGAACTGTCCCGTTACAAATTAAACATCTGTGTCGTAGACAAGGAAGAAGATGTCTGCGCAGGAACATCCAAGGCAAACAGTGCCATCGTTCACTCAGGCATCGATTGTGCACCGGGTACTCTGATGGCAGAGTTAAATGTAAAAGGAAATGAACTGATGGAGCCTCTGTCCAAAGAGCTGGACTTCTCTTTCAAGCGCAACGGATCACTGATCTTATGCTTCAGCGAAGAAGATCGTCCGAATCTGGAAGCCCTTTTTGCTCATGCAGAAAAGAACGGTGTGCCCGGATGCCGCATGATCGAAAAAGAGGAGTTACACGAAATGGAGCCCAACGTTTCTGATGAGGCGATCGCAGCAATCTACTGCCCTACCGGCGGAATCGTCTGCCCCTTCGGTTTAAACATTGCAATGGCCGAAAATGCTTATACAAACGGCGTAGAATTCCGTTTTAACACCGAAGTCCGCAAAATCACAAAGACCGACAAGGGCTGGCTGCTGGCTACCAACAATGGCGATATCCTGACAAAGGTTGTGGTCAATGCAGCCGGTGTCAACGCCGATATCTTTCACAATATGGTCAGTGCCAACAAGATCCATATCACTCCCAGACGCGGAGAGTACTGTCTGCTGGACAAGACCACCGGTGGAATTGTAAGCAATACGATCTTCCAGCTGCCCGGAAAATACGGCAAAGGAATCCTTGTAACACCTACTGTTCACGGAAACACCCTGATCGGTCCGACAGCGGATGATCATGATGACAGAGAAGCAACCAATACAACCGCTCAGGGGCTGGCACATGTGATCTCCGCTGCCACCAGATCTGTTCCGGGCGTTCCGGTTCGCCAGGTTATCACCTCTTTCTCCGGAAATCGTGCCCATGAGGATCATCACGAATTCATCATCAAAGAGCTTGAGGATGCGCCGTTCTTTGTTGATGCTGCCGGCATCGAATCTCCCGGGCTTACCAGTTCTCCCGCCATCGGCGTAAAGGTAGCCGGCATTGTAGCGGACCTGTTAAAACCTGAAAAGAATCCGGATTTTAATGGCACAAGAAAGGGTGTGCTTGATCCGAAGACACTCTCCGAGGAAGATTATGCAAAGCTCATTGCAGAAAAGCCCGAATACGGCAACATCATCTGCCGCTGTGAAATGATCACCGAGGGGGAGATCATAGATGCCATCAACCGTCCGCTTGGCGCGAAATCCTTAGATGGTGTGAAGCGCAGAACCCGCGCCGGAATGGGAAGATGTCAGGCCGGCTTCTGTTCTCCCAGAACGATGGAGATCATTTCCCGCGAACTTGGCATTTCCCAGCTTGAAATTACCAAGAACGGCGGCAGATCCAATATGGTTGTCGGCTACAGCAAGAAAAGCATTGAGGAGGCATAAGTATGAGTTCATATGATATCGTAATCATTGGCGGCGGTCCTGCCGGTCTGGCAGCAGCTGCTGCAGCGAAAAGAGAAGGCGTAGACAGTATTCTGATCCTGGAACGCGATACACAGCTTGGCGGTATTTTAAACCAGTGCATTCATAACGGTTTTGGCCTCCACACCTTTAAGGAAGAGCTGACCGGTCCCGAATATGCACAGCGTTTTATTAATCAGGTAGAAGAATTACAGATTGAATATAAATTAAATACGATGGTCATGGATATCACTCCCGAAAAGGAGATTACCGCCATGAACCGCACCGACGGACTGTTTCACATTCAGGCAAAATCTATTATTCTTGCCATGGGCTGCCGTGAGCGCTCCCGCGGTGCATTAAATATCCCTGGCTACCGCCCCGCAGGCATCTATTCCGCAGGTACCGCACAGCGTCTGGTAAACATCGAAGGCTTTATGCCCGGTCGCGAGGTTGTCATCTTAGGCTCCGGTGATATCGGACTGATCATGGCAAGACGTATGACCTTAGAGGGCGCAAAAGTCAAGGTAGTTGCTGAGCTGATGCCCTACTCCGGCGGTTTAAAACGTAATATCGTGCAGTGTCTGGATGACTTTGGTATTCCGTTAAAGCTCAGCCACACGGTTGTGGACATTAAAGGAAAAGAGCGTCTGGAAGGCATCACCCTCGCAGCTGTCGATGACAAAGGCAGGCCGATCCCCGGTACGGAAGAGGAATACACCTGTGATACCCTGCTGCTCTCCTGTGGGCTGATCCCCGAGAATGAGATCTCCCGCAGCATCGGCGTAGACATGGAGCCCGTCACATCAGGCCCCATCGTAAACGAGAGCCTGGAAACCAGCGTAGAGGGTGTATTTGCCTGCGGCAATGTACTTCACGTGCATGACCTTGTTGACTTCGTATCCGAGGAAGCTGCTGCTGCAGGGCGGAACGCTGCTGCTTATGTAAAGGCTGGCGGAACGCTCGGTGAGAAGAGCAAAGAGATTCCGATCAAAGCCATCGACGGCGTACGCTACACTGTTCCAAAGAAGATCCACATCAACCGCATGGCAGAGGAGCAGGTTGTCCGCTTCCGTGTAGGTGCCGTTTATAAAAACTGCTACATTTCCGCTTACCTAAACGATGAGCGGATCATCCACAGAAAACGTCAGATCATGGCACCGGGCGAGATGGAAGAGATCAAGCTGAAAAAAGAACAGTTAGAGGGCTTTGACGGCTTAGAAAACATTACTGTAAAGATCGAGGAGGCGTAAACCATGGAAAAAAGAAATCTGACCTGTATCGGCTGCCCGATGGGCTGTCTGATGACAGTAGAAATGGAAAATGGTGAAGTAACAAGCGTCACCGGAAATACATGCAAGCGCGGAGATGATTATGCAAGAAAAGAGGTCACTCATCCAACCCGTATCGTGACCAGCTCTGTCTATGTGACAGGCGGCACGATTCCGATGGTGTCCGTAAAAACCGCTCATGATATCCCCAAGGAAAAGATCATGGATATCATGGCAAGTATTGAGCATGTGACCGTCGCTGCTCCGGTAAAGATCGGTGATGTAATCGTGGCAAATGCCGCAGACACGGGCGTGGACATTATCGCAACAAAGGATATTGCAAAAATTTGAAACTACACGTAAAAAAGGGACTTCCGATCGAAGTCCCTTTTTGATGCTCTCATGTAAGAACTATGTTCCATATCCCCGGCACACACTCTATTTATTCTTTGAATCTGACCGCGATCACCTATCCTACTAAACGTGATTCCACGGGAGCTCCGTCCAGCGAGTGAAACATCGGTTTTGTATCCATCATGGCAAGAAAGCTGTGCACCTCTTCTCTCAGCTGCTGGTCTGTCTTATGCTTTCTGCGATAGACATAGTCCATCAGGATATAGCAGTAGGCATTTGTCGCAAATTTCACACAAAAATCCAGATCCGCTTCACAAGTACCTACACGATCATAACGAACAAGTATGCTTCGCATCTGCTCCTGTATCGGCGCAGAGATCACAGGAAGAAGCTTTGGCCATTCAACCTCATTGACCACACGTTCCAAAAACGGCCGTTCTTCATCCAGTACATGAAACAGGTGTAGCGTCCACTCCTCCAATGTCTGATCCGGCTCACAGATGATACGTTCCGCAAAATCATTGCGCTCAATCCACTCAAGCACATCATAGATATCCTTGAAATGATAATAAAAGCTCTGGCGGCTCATATTTGTAGCATCCATAATATCCTGAATCGTAATCTTGCGTATCTCTTTCTTTTTCATCAAATGTTTCACACAATCAGCTATTTTTCGTTTCGTTGCATAGCACATATTCTTCTACCTCCCCATGCTTCTTTCTCACATGACCGTGACACCCCCATATCCCGGCCAGGCTTCGTCACCCATTACATCTCCCATACTTCCCTGTTTGTTGTCGAAATCGCGATTGCCCCTGCATCCAGCGCCTGTATCACATCTTCCTTATCCGCGATCAGACCACCGGCAATGATCGGCACTCCAAGCGCCTTTTTCATCCTTGTGATGATCTTCGGCATCAGTCCCGGCAGTATCTCTACAATATCCGCATATTCTCCGATATGGCGGTTTACATTGGACAAAGCCTTGGAATCAATCACAAAAATACGATAGATGGTACTCAGATTCAACTGTTTTCCCCGCTTGATCTGTTCATATCTGGTGGATATAATGCCGTCTGCCCTGGTATATTTTGCGATAAAATCAACAGCTTCCTCCCTTGCACTAAGACCCGAGATCAGATCCATATGCACCATCACCTGTTTTCCAGTCTCTTTGAGCTTCGCCGTAATATCTGCGATCGTTGCCACTTCCCCATAAAGTACAAACACAACGGTTTCATCGTGCATGTTCAGACAAGTTTTTAAGCCTTCTTCATCCTTGATCGCCATAATGATCGGATTGTCTGACAATGCGTCATATAACTGCTGCTTCATTCCATTCCCCCTTACCCAATATACGATAGTCCGTCCTCTTTCATTCCGCTTTCCTCAAAAGAATAAAAAAAAGAACGTAAACGAATATATAACATTTCTGCTATTCGTCACGCCCTGCTCTATTCTCCCGGCTACTATATGCGTTTTCCCATAAAAATATTCTAACTTCTGATCAGAAAAAAAGCAACCCCTATTTACAATTTTCGACAAACAAAATAGTGCATTCTACGTTACTTTTCACACAGTAGCCAGCATTTACTGCGGGCTACATGCCATAAACGTACATGAGCCATGAATTTGGCGATTTTGCATGCGAAGCATCGCCAAATTCGTTGCAATTCACAGGTCAGCTGGCTGACGTGTGAATTGTAACCATTCTACCGCATTGTTTTTGTGCCTGAAGGCACAGCCCCCGCTCTCCTACTCATTAAAACTTCGGTGTCTGTTTCGTCTCCTCGATTTCTTCCAGGATCGTAGTCAGATCACTCCCACACATGGCACTGACAGATGCTGCCACCGCACTCTCCACGATCGGCGCATCTACCATACGCACATTCTCGCTGTCGTACTCCTCCAGCACCATCTCCGTCGTCATGACTGCGCTGCCCATATCCATAAGGATGATCACGCCATCCTCCGAATACACGCTGTCGATCGCCGCCTTGATCCTTTCATAGCTGGTTCCAAAGGTTCCGTCCTCGAGACCTCCGGCAGCGGCGATCTGTGCACCGTCTGCCATCATTTTTGTCAGATCCACAATACTTTTCGCCAGATTTTCGCTGTGCGAAACAATTACGATTCCTACCATATGTCTCCGCAAACTGTTCTATTCTTTCATATTTATCATGAAAGGTAAACAGTTCTTCTGCTCCTTTCATTCATATGCCTGCGCGATTACCTGTAACATCAGCATAAATGATGTCGCACCGGGATCCTGATGACCGATACTGCGCTCTCCGAGATAGCTTGCACGTCCCTTGGTGGCTACCATGGGTTTCGTTGCCTCTACACCCGCCTGTGCGGCCGCCACACCGGCTTCCAGTATCTGTTTCGTAGCCGCGCCGGCTGATTGCTGTTCCTTCATTGCCTCTAATGCGGGCACCATAGCATCCAGCATGGTCTTTTCCCCTGTGGTGGATCTTCCGCGTAGCTTGACCCCCTCGATACCAGCCTCAAGTCCACCAAGAAAGTCTGTCATATCCATCTCATCTTTCGCGCCGATCGTCATTCCGGCTTTCATAAAAGCTGTTCCATACAGCGGGCCTGAACTGCCGCCCACCTTTGACACAAGCGTCATTCCAACCGTTTTTAAAAGATTACCGATATCCTTCTGCCCGAGGCTGTCCGCCTGTTTTTCTACTTCTGAAAATCCCCTTGCCATGTTGATACCGTGGTCGCCATCTCCGATCACATTGTCCAGATCTGTCAGAAACTCTTTGTTCTCCTCCAGCACCTTTGCCATCGCAAGCAGGATCTCAACTACTTTTTTCCGGTCTGTCATATTCCCGTCACTCCTTTATGTCCTTACTGCCCAGTACCTTCGCTGCTAAAAGCTGTCAGATACTGTCACATTCCAATTATGCCTTCATTGCTGGTGTATCAGCCTTTGCTGCCAACAGCTCCTTCAGCTGGTCATCCAGCTTCAGAACAGAGATCGAAAATCCTGCCATATCAATCGAAGTCATATATTCTCCCACAAAGGTCTGTACGACCCTGATGCCTTTTTCTGCCAGCACATCTGCCACACGATTATTGATGATATAGAGCTCCATCAGCGGTGTCGAACCGGAGCCGTTGATCATCACTGCCACCTCACTGCCGCTATAGTCGATATCAGCCAGTATCTTCTCTAGCAGATGATCGGTGATCTCATTGGCAGTCATCATCTTCTCGCGATGTGTTCCCGGCTCTCCATGGATGCCGATGCCGACCTCCATCTCATCCTCTGCCAGCTCAAAACCGGGCTTGCCACTTGCAGGAATCGTGCTGGGAAGCGTTGCCGCACCCATCGTGCGCACATTGTCAATGACCTTTTGTGCCACTGCCTGCACCTCGTCAAGACTTGCACCGGTCTCTGCCAGCGCACCTGCGATCTTATGTACAAAAACGGTTCCTGCCACACCGCGGCGCCCAACCGTATATAAACTGTCCTTCACTGCCACATCATCATTGACGATGACCTGCTTGACATTGATGCCCTCCATTTCTGCCATCTCTGCTGCCATTTCAAAGTTCATCACGTCTCCGGTATAGTTCTTGATAACCATCAGAACACCCGCATCCGTAGCGATCGCTTTGATGCCTTCTAATATTGCATCAGATGCCGGTGAAGTGTAGACCGCTCCTGCAACTGCCGCATCCAGCATACCTTCTCCAACGTATCCTGCATGTGCCGGTTCATGTCCGCTGCCGCCACCACTGATCAGTGCCACTTTTCCTTCTTTTTTGTTTGCCCGAACAACCACATTGTGCCCGTCAATCTTTTTCAGGTACTGAGGATAAGCCTTTACCAAGCCCTGAATCATCTCATCTTCCACTGTTTCTACGCTGTTGATAAGTTTTTTCATTGAAAATACCTCCACCCATGATTTGATATAGTTTGTAACACCCTACAATCATATCTTAGCACGGGCATGAACCGTATTCAAATTGTATTTTGTGCGTTTTTTACAAATATGGAAATGTGTACTACTTTTCACGCAAAAGCTCACAACAGCTTCCGATACCGGTTCAGGCACGCATACAGCTCATGGCGCCGTGGCATGACCAGATTACCCGGCATCTCACTGCGGGAGCCCTGCTTTCCAAAGAGCGCACCAAATCCCTGTGTTTCCATTTTTTCATATAGAAGACGAACCAGCTCCTGAACCGTATGCTTTCCGTCAAAGCCGCTCTCCTCCATATATTTCATCACAAGTCCCAGTGTCTGCAGCTGCCCGCTGTCAACCAGCTGCTCCACATAGCGCAGGTCGATGGTCTCCTGTCCAATGGAAACACTCTCCCTTCCCTGCGTCTTTACTTTGATATGTCCCTTGTAGTACACATCCGGATGTTTGTCCGGCCGTCTGTCAAAGGACGGACATGCATCCCGCCTGGGTGCCTGGGCTACAGCCGGATAGTCCGCAGAAAGCTTTTTTGCGAAAGCCGTAATATCGCAGGGCAGATAGCTGTCCATCTGAATGATCGTATCTGCCACATCAATATAAGCGCCACAGCTGCCGGCCACAAGAATCGTTGAAATGCCATATTCTTCCTTTAATTCCCGCACGCGCTCAATATACGGTGTGATGGGTTCCTTGTCATGGGCGATCACCCGCTGCATGAGTTCATCCCGGATCATAAAATTCGTGGCACTCGTGTCCTCATCGATCAGCAGTGCCGATGCCCCTGATTCCATTGCCTCCACCACATTTGCCGCCTGGGAGGTACTGCCGCTGGCATCCTCACTGTCAAAGCAGACCGTGGATTTTTTATTTGGAAGGTCACCGATAAACATGGAAATATCTGTATGCCAGATGCTCCTGCCATCCTCTGCCCGTATTTTTACCGCATCTGCATCCGTCAGCACATACTCTCTGCCATCACCTGCGATATGCGCATACACCCCGCGCTCCAACGCTTTTAATAAAGTAGATTTTCCATGGTAACCGCCACCTACAAGCAATGTGATCCCACGCCGGATACCCATTCCATCAATCGTGCGCCCATCGTTTAATTTTAACGTTACCCGTAAAGAATCCGGAGAGCGAAAGGGCACCGCCTGCTTCATGGGCTTGTCCGATACTCCCGATGCCCGCGGCAATATGGCTCCATCCGCCACAAAGGCTACAAGCCCCTGCTCTGCCATCTGCCTGCGAAGAAGCGCCTGATCGGCTGCCAGACGAACTGCGCCCTGAGCTGCCTTCGCATCGATATTGCGATAAAAAAATGACTGCTCCACGCACTGTGGCAAAAACTGATACAGGATTTTAATCAGCTCTCTTGCATTGATCGTGCGTCCGTTTGCAGGAAATCCCACTTCAAACCGTGCGATCACCGTTCCATCCGTTTTGATCTCCACTGCACTGCGCGGCAATACCTCCTGACCGGGACGCAGCACTGCGATCACACCGCTCTTTCCGGAGCCCTTTGCCTGAAAGGAATATTTTCCCGCTTTTCCGAAAAAGAGCCGCAGCATATGATCTTCCATCGCCGTTTTCTTTTCCGGTGTATCGTACATTTCTTTTGGAAGCCCTGCCACATTTGCAGGTACTTCCACATGCAGCCTTGAGGGCGCGGCAAAGGGATCTCCCTGCACGTGGTCAATGCCAAGCACATAATTGTCAAAACGCCATGCTCCGGCAGCTTCCTTATAGGCGGGATAGCCCCGGTGATCGATGGTTTCCAATAAATTACGCAAATCTTTTGATGATTTCATCTTTATTTACTCCTCCACAATACACAGATCCCATGCACCAACCGTACATGTCCGTCCATTCTCCCATGTTTCGCCGCTGATCAGCTCTGTCCCCTCTGCGCCATCATAGATGAAGGCGCCGGGCTCTGAACAGTAATTCAAGAAATAGGTGATCTGTTTTCCAAGATCATTTGTTCCGGTTCTTCGGATGAGCGGATACTGCTCTTTCGGGATCCGGATCTGTGCATCCCGCAATGCTTCCTGTAAAATGAGCCAGCGTGTATCCGGATCACAGCCACAGCCGATGTAATAGCCCTTGCCCTTTCCGAAGGTATTTCTCGTCACTGCCGCATATTCCTTCCAGTACGCATGCACATAATTCAAAAGTACCTCTGCCGTATCTGTCTCCAACAGCTCCATAAAGATCTCTGCTTTGGGTAAAACGGTTCTTCCGTCCTGCGCAGTTTTATCTGCCACGCCTGTCAGCGCATCGGACAGGTGCTGCGCTTTCTCAAATAACACGCCGTCTAATCCAACCTGCTTCGGGAATGTAAATTCATGGTAGTGCACTCCGAACACATCCTTTAAAATATGAGGCTGCGTGTCATGATACACTTTTACATACTCATCTGCAAAACCGGTTTTATAAGTAGAGACCAGTACGCCACCTGCCTTTGTATAATTCCGAAGCTTACAAAGCAGTTCCTCAGATGCGGCATAAAGCGCAGGCGTGATCACAAGGCGATATGCTGCCAGCTCCTTTGCCGTGACATCCGGAAACAGAAAATCACACTCAATATTGTGATCATAGAGCACATCGTAAATACGGCGTACCACATCATTATATGTCACCTCACCATTATCAGCGGCAGTTGCCTCGATACCAAACCAGTCCAGCGCAGTGAGCGCTTCATTACTCACCAGAATCGCCACCTGATTATGTTTTTTCAGGTTGATCAGCTGAGGGCTCAGGCGCTCAAATTCATGGCCGATCACACAGGCTTCCCGGTACACGGCATTTTCCGCAAAATCATGGCTGAGCACACCCTTCCAATAGGTCTCAAAGGAATTGTGGATCGAATGCCAATGCCAGTACTCCACACCATTTGCACCGGAGGCCAGATGAGAAAATGCCTGCAGCCGCAGCTGTCCCGGATAGGGCGTCCATCCCGGAAAGCCCTGCGCCTCTGTCTCTAAGATCAGATAGTTATCCTGTTTCAGGCTGCGGATCAGATCACCACCAAAAGCGATCTCTCTGCCGGTCAGCTCATCCTGTGTCTTATGGTAAATGTCACATCCGGCAATGGTCAGGTGCTTTGCGACATCTTTCTGATCCACCTCCGGCTGGACACCATAAGAATAGCCTTTCCACGCAAAATCCAGATTATGGGTGATAAACTGATCCTTGCGCTTATATTCACTGACAATATCTGCCTGCCATCCAAGGAACTGTGTCACCAGACTGCGCTGGAATTTTTCAAATTCTGCGCCGAGGCTGCCGTTGATCGTTCCCCGTACATCCGGAAAATCCGCCCAGTCATTGACCCGGTTGCTCCAATAGTCCAAGCCAAACGTTTCGTTCATCGCATCCAGATCCTGATTGAATTTGCGGCGCAGATAACGCACAAATTCTACCTGCACATTTTTTCCGGCCGTTCCATAATATTTTGTCTCATTGTCCAGCTGAAAACCGATGACACAATTTCTGTGGGCAGTCACCTCCATCAGCTTGCGGATGATGCGCTCACAGTGACGCAGATAATCCGGATTTGTGATATCCATATTCTGCCGATGTCCATACATCGCAGGTCCCTGCTTTGTCACGGCTAAAATATCCGGGTATTTTTTCACCATCCAGGTCGGAACCGCATAGGTGGGAGTTCCGATGATCACAGAAATTCCTTCACGCTCACACACATCCAACACACGTGTCACATGAGAAAAGTCAAAGATCCCATCC
>JALFNQ010000241.1 GCA_022773965.1 Lachnospiraceae bacterium | reverse complement strand
CTCTGCTTCCTTGAATCCGGTAAGGACGGTCGTACCGTCAACGATGAGCGGACGTTTCACCAGCATTCCGTTCGTTGCCAAAAGCTGCAGCTGTTCGTCTTCGCTCATAGCCCCCAGCTTGTCCTTCAACTGCATCTCCTTATAGAGCATGCCGCTGGTATTGAAAAATTTTTTCAGCGGCAGCCCGCTCTTTTCATACCATTCCTTTAATTCGCCGTAAGTAGGGTTGTCCTCCACGATATGGCGGTCTGTGTATTCGATCTGATGTCCGTCCAGCCATTTCTTTGCCTTCTGGCAGGTGGAACACTTGGGGTATTGTATAAATAACATCATTTGTCCTCCTGTATGATTACGTATAACTACATATTATGTTTTTTACAGGACAATGTCAATTTTAATAATCCAAAGTGTTTAAAGCCGAAAATTGCGACTTTAAACGCAAGATATAACTATATACGCCAAAAGCGACAGCCTCTCCGACTGTCGCTCCCTCTTTTATAACTATTGTATCACCTCATATCTTCTCGTATGATACCAGTTCTTCTATCGGAATACGGGTCTGTGAATGCCGTTCCGGATCAGCAGCAGTTTCATCCGCATATCCAATTGCCAGAATATTGACCGGTTCAAGATGATCCGGCAAATCAAACTCTTTTCGTATGATATCGGGTTTAAAATAGCAGATCCATACAGAACCCAAGCCCAATTCAGTTGCCTCAAGCATCATGTGATCGGTCAAAATGGAAGCATCGATATCCCCCGTCTGTTTATGATCAAACGGTCGAGCCCACGCTTTGTCATGATCTGCACAGACGATCACCGCCAGTGGCGCACCATAGATATTTGCAGCTTTACTGATCTTTTCAAGCCCTTCCTTACCCTGAACAGCGATCAGATGTATCGGCTGGAGATTTGCCGCTGTCGGAGCCACATGTGCCGCCTGCAATATTTTCTCCAGTTTTTCAGTTTCAACCTTTCTGTCTGAATAACTGCGGACAGAATAACGCTTCTTTGCAATTTCAAGAAAATCCATAGTAGTCAATCCTTTCTTTGTGTTGTATACTTAACGTGTTTATTTCATCGACAAATTTATTTTATCACGACTCAAATACTCTTCAAGAATGCACTTTTAAGGTAGATACTTCCCAAAAGGGAAGTACCGGACACAGGAAAGGAATTACTATCTAATGACATACGATAAAAACCAGTTTAACTGTCCCGTAGAGGCTACTATATTTTTGATTGGTGGAAAATACAAGCCTCTGATCCTCTGGCATCTCATAGAACATCCCTTGCATTACATGGAACTGCAACGATTAATACCAAACGCCACGCCCAAAATGCTCTCCCAACAGCTACATGATCTGGAGGATTGCGGAATGATCCATCGGGAAGTGATCCCGGAAAAGCCACCCAGAACACTCTATTCCCTGACCGATTTCGGAAAAAGTGTTATCCCCGTTCTGGATGCTATGTGCAATTGGGGAACTGCCTTTTTAGACAGTGATCAAATGCCTTGTGCTCAAAGGCACCCTGACTTATAAATTAAAAAAATCGATATTTGCCCTTTCCGTGTCCTTTCACGGGCTGAATAATTCCTGCGTGCAGCAATAGTTTTAACAGTTCAGATGCCCTCGTAGATTTAAGCCCTGTTATCGCTTCCACATTGTTTCTTCCAAAAAATGTTTCATTTCCATATTGATCGTAAATTAGCATAATATGATCAATTGTCTTTTTTGAAACTTCCGGCATAAAATTCTCCATTTTATCATGAATGTTCGTTTTTGCTTCCTCAATATCCGCTTTTCGACCTTCAATGTCCGTTTTTTGATCTTCAATGTCCGCTTTTTGATCTTCAATACCCGCTTTAGGCTTCATATCGAACATTCCGCTAATATGCATCGTACGATTGTGGAGTTCATTAGTTTCATCGAGCAGCAAATTTCTCAAAAACAACTCCAGATATTCTGTTGTCTCATACACACCATGTTTCAGATCATTATAATTTGCCCTCACAAGTGCATTTCGAAAATACCATGCATTTTCTGCAAATATGTCATTTGTCGCTTCAAAGCCTAACGATCTTACATACTTTATAAAAAACACGGCTGTTGTTCTGGTGTTTCCCTCACCAAAAACGTGAATCTGCCAAAGTCTTGACACAAACCAAGCCAGATGATGAATAATCTCTTCCATGGACAGATTCTTATAGCTGAATTTCTTCTCTTCGGAAAAATCGTATTCAAGTGTTGCACGAAGTTCTGACGCACTTCCATAAAGAACGCTTGCCCCATTTAAGACCCATTCTTTTTTCGTAATATTATAATCTCTGATTTTTCCTGCATGTCCATAAATT
>JALFNQ010000216.1 GCA_022773965.1 Lachnospiraceae bacterium | reverse complement strand
ATACTGCCTGCACTCATTGATCTGCTCCTCTGCGTCCTTGTAATCGTCAACGCTTGGTGTACCGTTGCAGTACAGATTAAACGCCATTCTGACTACTTTGACGCTTCCGCTGGTCTGCCAGCCTTCCTGTAAACATTCTGTCTTTACACAGCCTGTCTTAAAATCATAAATGCGGTTTACATTTCTTCTGGTATCATCACTAATGCCAAGACAATAGCAAAGTGCCTTGTGGTATACATCCTGATACCGTACCTCTTTCAATTTCTCATAGTAGAATTTCTCATGTGCTTCGCTGATAAAAATAAGTTCTTGAGCTTTTTCGGCTCCTGCTCCTAACGCTGTACTATTCATATTCTTTTCCTCCATTTCTGCTTTGCTGACCATAACGCTCGCAGCATAGCTGCTCGCTGTCGCGGCATTCGCCAAATGCTCATGCAAGCATGGCACTTGGCTCATTGCTACACGCAAAAAAGGACACTTCTCTAAAATTTCTTTTAGAAAAATGTCCTTATAGTACAAAATATTAACTTGAACTGACTCGATTTTAATTTAAAATCGCTTATTTTAACCCTTTAAGACAGGTTATTTTGTCGTACTCTTGTCGTACCATACAATTTAAAAGTCCGCAAACCCGCATAAATACTGGATTTATTTGTCTAATGACTTCATCGTCGGGAACAACAATACATCGCGAATCGCCTGTGAATCAGTAAGTAACATCACCAGACGGTCGATGCCGTAGCCAATGCCGCCTGTCGGTGGCATACCGATCTCCAGCGCATTTAAGAAGTCCTCGTCGGTGTGGTTTGCTTCCTCATCGCCTGCCTCGAAAGCTGCGTCCTGCGCTGCGAAACGCTCGCGCTGGTCGATGGGGTCGTTCAGCTCGGAGTATGCGTTACACATCTCCCAGGTATTGATGAACAACTCGAAGCGCTCTACCTTTGAAGGAACAGAGGGCTTCTTCTTGGTCAGCGGAGAGATCTCGATCGGGTGATCCATGATAAAGGTCGGCTGGATCAGCTCTTTCTCACAGTATTCCTCGAAGAACAGGTTCACGATATCGCCCTTGGTGTGACGATCCTCGTACTCGATATGATGCTCGTCTGCCAGCTTCTTTGCCGCTGCGTCATCTGCGACGGTATCAAAGTCAATGCCTGCATATTTCTTGATGGCTTCGTTCATGGTCAGACGCTCGAAAGGCTTACCAAGGTCGATCTCAATGCCATTGTAGGAGATCTTTGTGGTGCCGCATACCTTTTCTGCCAGATAACGGAACATGCTCTCGGTCAGCTCCATCATGCCTTCATAGTCTGTGTATGCCTGGTACAGCTCCATCAGTGTGAACTCAGGATTGTGACGGGTGTCCACACCCTCGTTACGGAACACGCGTCCGATCTCATAGACACGCTCCAACCCGCCTACGATCAGTCTCTTTAAGTACAGCTCCAGTGAAATGCGAAGCTTAACATCCTCGTCTAACGCGTTGTAATGGGTCTCAAAGGGTCTTGCCGCTGCACCGCCCGCATTGGATACGAGCATCGGAGTCTCAACCTCCATGAAATTACGTGCATCTAAGAAATTGCGGATCTCCTTTAAGATCTGTGACCGCTTAATAAATACTTCCTTGCTCTCCTGATTCATGATCAGGTCTACATATCTCTGACGATAACGCATATCGGTATCCGTCAGGCCGTGGAATTTCTCCGGCAGGATCTGGAGTGACTTTGTCAGCATCGTCATCTCTTCTGCATGGATGGAGATCTCACCGGTCTTTGTACGAAATGCAAAGCCCTTAATACCAAAAATATCACCGATATCCGCTTTTTTGAATGCTGCGTATGATTCCTCACCGATGGCATCTCTTGCGACATATACCTGAATATTTCCCTTCAGATCCTGAATGTTGCAGAAAGATGCTTTTCCCATCACGCGCTTGAACATCATACGACCTGCAATGCTCACCGGGATCGGAGATGCATCCATGATCGCTCTGCGCTCGTTGTAATCGTTGTTCAGTACTTCCTTCTTCTGGGCATCTTCCATACCTTCCACATTCGGTTCCTGTCTGCCTGCGAGAAGCTGTTCCTCATGTGCGGTATACTCTGTCTTCACATCTGTGCTGTGATGTGTCTGATCGTATTTTGTGATGACAAAAGGATCCTTGCCTGCGTCTTGTAAATCCTTTAATTTATCGCGGCGCACCTTTAAAAGCTGATTGATATCCTGCTGCTGTCCGCCATTCTGCTGATTTTTCTCTGCCATGTTTTCCTCCGATATGATTAGTTAGATCTCTGAATCTCCAGCACCTTGTAAGATAACTCTCCGACCGGTGCCTCAACCTTCACTACTTCGCCAACAGTCGCGCCGAGCAATGCGTGTCCTAAAGGTGACTCATTAGAGATTTTTCCCTTCAAGCTGTTTGCCTCTGTAGAACCCACGATCTTGTACTCTAACTCTTCGTCAAACTCAATATCAAGGATGCGTACCTTACAGCCAACGCTGATCTTGTCTAAATCTACCTCATCCTCTACAACGACCTCCGCATTTTTTAAGATCAGCTCGATCTCCTCAATACGTGCCTCAATATCGCGCTGCTCATCCTTGGCTGCATCGTACTCCGCATTCTCGGAAAGGTCTCCCTGCTCTCTCGCCTCTTTGATCTTCTGTGCGATCTCACGACGCTTTACAACCTTTAAGTCCTGTAATTCGTCCTCTAATTTCCGTAAACCTTCGTAAGTTAAAATGTTTTTCTTTGCCATTTTACTTCACCTTTCTATTTTTAATATAACGTGGTGCCCCCACAGTGTGCTGTTCTGTACGGTGCGCCTCTTAAAAAGAGCCTATTTAACCCATGTATTATAGCTGAAAGTGCCAGCACTGTCAAGGACGATCCCGCGAGATTTCGCGCAAAACAACCATCCAAAAATCTCAGTTCTCCAAAAATCTGCCCATTAATTCCTCCAGCTGCTCATAGCTCTCTACCTCACTGAGCGAGCGGCGCAGGTGACTGGCCCCATGATAGCCCGCCGTGTACCAGGCCGCATGCTTTCGCATCTCCCGAATGCCTACATATTCTCCCTTGAATGCAATCTGCATCCGGGCGTGGCGCAGCATCATTTCTGCCATTTCTACAGCTGAGGGCTTTGCCAGCGGCTCCCCCGTCTCCCATTCATGCAAAATCTGCCCAAAGATCCACGGGTTCCCCTGCGCACCGCGCGCGATCATAAAACCATCGCACCCGGTTTCCTCTTTCATGCGAATCGCATCTGCTGCCGTCAAAATATCTCCGTTTCCGATGACCGGTATCGTCACTGTTTCTTTCACCCTGCGGATCACCGCCCAGTCTGCCTTCCCAGAATAATACTGTTCCCTTGTCCGCCCATGCACGGCTACCGCCGCCGCGCCGGATTCCTGCGCAATATGTGCAAGCTCCGGCGCATTGACATGTTCCTCATCAAAACCTTTTCGAATCTTGACAGTCACAGGACGGCTCGTTGCCTTTGCCACCGCCTCAATGATCTGCCCCGCAAGGAGAGGATTTTTCATGAGTGCAGAGCCCTCTCCGTTATTTACAACCTTCGGCACCGGACAGCCCATATTGATGTCCAGAATATCAAAGGGAACGCCCTCATCATCCAAATGTTTCGCGATATCGCCCATGATCTGCGGATCTGAGCCAAACAACTGCAGGGATACCGGATGCTCCCGCTCATCGATCGCGAGCATTGCTTTTGTGTTTTTATTATTGTAATGGATCGCCTTGGCGCTCACCATCTCCATACACAAAAGCCCGGCCCCCTGCTCAGCGCATAACAGACGAAACGGCAGGTCTGTCACGCCTGCCATTGGTCCTAATATCAGATTATTTTTCAGTGTTACATTTCCGATCTGTAAGGTCTGCAATGTTACTTTCCTTTCTGCTTTTCATAAATAAACCGCATACCATCCAGCGTCAGGTTTGCATCATAAATATCGATCTTTTTCGTCTCTGCTGCGATCATGGCTCCCAATCCACCGGTAGCAACCACCTTCATGTTAGCAAAACCCGACTCTTCCCGAACTCTATCGATGATATATTCCGTCTGTCCAATCTGACCGTAAACAAGACCCGCCTGCATACTGCTGATCGTCTCCTTTGCCAGAATGCTCTTCGGCTTCTTGATCTCAATCTCCGGAAGCTTCGCCGCATCCTGCCACAAGGCACGTCCTGCCGTGCGGATACCGGGTGCTGTGATCCCACACAAAAACTGCCCTTTTTCATCCACCAGATCATAGGTGGTCGCTGTTCCAAAGTCCAGCACCAACACCGGTCCGCCGTATTTTTCATAGGCCCCTACTGCATCTACGATACGGTCCGCCCCGATCTGTGCCGGATTTTCTGTCACAATACGGATGCCGGTCTTTACTCCCGGTTCCACGATCAGAGGATCAACATGCAAATATTTGTACAGACCATTACGCAGTGAGTACATGATTGCCGGTACAACAGATGAAATGATTGCCGCATGAATCTGACCCGGATCAATATCGTTGTCACGCATCAGATTTTTGAGCAAAATGCCGTATTCATCAGATGTACGGGGTAATTTTGTTGTGATACGCAGCGTGCGCAACAGCTTTTCCCCATCAAATACACCGATTGTGATGTTTGTGTTTCCTACGTCTAATGCCAACAGCATCTCTATTCCTCCTCCATATCCTCTCCCAGAAAAAATACACGGAAATATAATTCCAGTGCCTCTAGCAATTCCTGTTTGGTATTCTGTAATTGTTTGATCTTTAATACACTTCCGATCTCATCATAGAGCAGATCGCCTTCCTCCGCTTCTGTGCGAAACTCCAGATTACCATCCTCGTCATACACCAGCTGCAGTGTTCCTCCAACATCTTCTGTGTAGAGCACACACATGATCTTTAACTCATCCTTGATACTCTGGGGCAATCCTTCAAAATTCTCATTTAAGTAAAACTTTTTCGTGTAGGAGCTGGACCCACACAATATCATCTCGTCACTATACATGTTTTTTCCTTCCATATGTGAGCACTCAGAACATATCTCCATTCTACTGGAGTTCTGAATCTTTACACATACCCATAAATTCCTCTCACCGATACTTCTCCAGAATCCACCGTCCGGACACCTTCCGGCGTTTCCACTAAAAGTTCTCCCCGCAAAGTGATGCCCAGAGCCGTTCCCTCATATTCACCTAATGGATCCAAAATGCGCACCTGCCTGTCTTTGTTCACCAGAAAGCTGTCATACTCCGTCTTCAGGCCGCTCAGATCCTGTGTGCGCATAAAAATCTCATAGTAATGCTCAAAATATTCACAAACCGCCTCCACAAGTGCGGCTCGGCTATAATGCTTTCCACTTTCCAGATACAGACTGGTTGCCCGGTCAGATAATTCCTCCGGAAACTGTTCATTATGCACATTGATGCCAATCCCCACCACAATATGATTGATATAGTCGATCTGTGTACTCATCTCTGTCAGCATTCCGCACACCTTTTTTCCATTGATCACAATGTCATTTGGCCATTTGATCCCAGGCTGCAACCCCGTCTGTTCCTCAATTGCACGCACAACTGCCAGGGCACTCACCAGGGTCAGCATGGGTGCATTGCCGGGCTGCAATTCCTCCGGCTTTATCACAATACTCATGGCAATCGCTATTCCCGCGGGCATCACCCAGCCGCGGCCGCGTCTGCCTTTTCCACTATCCTGTCGGTCTGCTACAACGAGCGTACCGTTCGGCGCGCCCTCCTCTGCCATCTGCATGGCAGTGGTATTCGTAGAGCCAATGACATCAAAGCACTCCAGACGCTGCCCGATCCACGCTGTCTTACGCAGGCTCATCAGTTCATTTTTGTTCAATAAATCAGGCGCACTGCGAATACAATAGCCCTTGTTCGATACCGAGTCTATATCATAACCCATCTCACGCAGCTGATTGATTGCTTTCCACACAGCCGTTCTGGAAACTTGGAACTGTTCGCAGAGCTGCTGCCCGGAGACATATCCGTCAGTCTCCCGCAGTGCCTGTAATATTTTCGCTTTCACGTTTTTCGCTCCTTTTAGCGCGGCATCGTTGCATACATGATCGCCTTGATCGTGTGCATGCGGTTTTCTGCCTCATCAAAGACAACAGACTGCTCGCTCTCAAATACCTCATCCGTTACTTCCAGCTCACAAAGGCCAAATTTCTCATAGACTTCCCGTCCAATCGTCGTTTTCAGATCATGGAATGCAGGCAGACAATGCATAAAAATAGCTGTCGGCTTTGCATTTGCCATCGCTGCCGCATTGACCTGATAAGGCTTCAACTCATCAATGCGCTCCTTCCATACCTCTGCAGGCTCACCCATAGATACCCATACATCTGTGTAGATGACGTCCGCATCCTTTGTCGCATCCTCCACATCCTCAGTCAGTGTGATCGTTGCTCCAGTCTTTCGGGCGATCTCCTCACAGATATCTACCAGCTTTTTGTCCGGAAAATATTTTCTGGATGTACATGCCACAAAATCCATACCCAGCTTTGCACAGGTCACCATCAGGGAATTGCCCATATTGTAGCGGGCATCACCCATATATACGAATTTGACATCCTTTAAATGTCCAATGTGCTCGCGCACGGTCAGCATATCAGCGATCATCTGCGTGGGGTGGAACTCATTTGTCAGGCCGTTCCATACAGGAACATCTGCATAGCGTGCCAGCTCCTCCACGATATCCTGCCCAAAACCACGGTATTCGATACCGTCAAACATCCTGCCCAACACTCGTGCGGTATCCGCGATACTCTCTTTTTTTCCGATCTGAGAGCCTGACGGATCAAGATAAGTTACCTGCATACCCAGATCATGAGCTGCTACCTCAAAGGAACAACGCGTCCGCGTACTCGTCTTCTCAAAGATCAATGCAATATTTTTTCCCCTCAACTCATCATGAGGAATACCATTTTTCTTTTTTTCCTTTAATTCTGCCGCCAGATCGATGAGATACAAGATCTCCTCCGGTGAATAATCCAACAATTTCAAAAAGTCTCTGCCCTGTAAATTCATGTCTGCTCCTCCTGGATTTTGTGAGTATTGTAAAACTGTGTGAAACAATGAACAAAACGGGCTACCGCTCAGGCAGCCCGCTCATTTTTCCTATTTATTTTTCTGATGCAATCTCTACAACAGATTTTGCAAGACCTGCCACTCCCTGAATCTCGGAAGGGATGATGATCTTAGTGGCCTTTCCGTCTGCCGCCTTGGCGAATGCCTCCAAGCTCTTTAACTGGAGCACGCCGGCATCGGGCTGTGCCTCCTTTAAGAAACGAAGACCGTCTGCATTTGCCTGCTGAATCTTTAAAATAGCCTCTGCCTGACCCTCTGCCTCACGGATCGTTGCTTCCTTGCGTGCCTCTGCACGGAGGATAGCAGCCTGCTTTTCTGCCTCTGCATCGAGGATCGCAGACTCCTTCTTTCCCTCTGCAACAAGGATCGTTGACTTCTTCTCACCCTCTGCCTTCAGGATTGCCTCCCGGCGCTCACGCTCTGCCTTCATCTGTTTCTCCATGGCATCCTGAATCGCCTGCGGAGGAATGATGTTCTTCAACTCTACGCGGTTGACCTTGATACCCCAGGGATCGGTCGCTACGTCCAAGGATGCACGCATCTTGGTGTTGATCGTCTCACGGGAAGTCAGTGTCTCGTCCAGCTCTAGATCACCGATGATATTACGAAGTGTGGTAGCAGTCAGATTCTCGATCGCCATGATCGGATTTTCCACACCGTATGCAAACAGCTTGGGATCCGTGATCTGGAAATAGACAACCGTATCAATCTGCATCGTTACGTTATCCTTTGTGATTACCGGCTGGGGCGGGAAATCTACAACCTGCTCCTTTAAATTCACGCGCTTTGCAATACGATCAATAAACGGTGTCTTAAAATGCAGTCCGACACTCCAGGTATCCAAGTACCCACCTAATCGCTCAACAACAACTGCATGTGCCTGAGGCACGATCTTGATACACGATACCACGATTGCCAGAACGACAACAAGCAAAACAATAATTGCTATAATAGGTCCCATAGTGAATTACCTCCTAAAAAGTATAAAAATATATACACGCATTATAGCAAAATAATCATGGAAAAACAACCGAAAATAAGAAAAACAACCGAACCGGTTGTTTTTCTTATTTTCATATTCGGTTTAATAAAATACATGATTGCCAATAACCAGTCCGTCTCTGCCATTTGCGCGGTGGAAATACAATTTTCCACCTGTAGGATCCGAGCCTGCTAATGCATCTGCAGCAGCCTGTCTGCAGGAGCTGGAAATATTCCCGCTTGATAATACACTTGCCAGCGCTCCGTTTCTCACAGGACTAAACTGTCCGCTCTGATAAACCACACCGGAAATAGAATTCGGATAACTGCCGCTACGCTTACGGTTCAACACTACTGCACCGACTGCAACCTTTCCCTCATAGCCCTCACTACCGGCCTCACACTGAATGATCGCTGCCAGTAAAGTTGTATCATCAACTGATGCGCTCACAGGTGCGCTCTGTGTTGCTGCAGAACTCTCAGAAACCTTTGCTGCCTTCGCTTTTGCCTCTGCTGCCTCTTTTGCTTTCTGCGCAGCCAGCTCTTCCTCAATGGAAACAGCCTCTGTCGTTCCTAACTTTACTTTGACATATTCATCAGAAACATATCCGCTGCCAGCCTTAACAGTAACTGCCACCCAGCCTTTTTTCTTATCTGCTTTTTTGTTAAACACCAGCTGATCGCCCTTATCTGCGACAGCAAGCACCTTTGCGTCCTCATTTGCCTTTTCTCTGACCCGCAATCCGTTGGTCTGTACATATGCATATTTCTTGCAGACCTTTTTTGCATTGTCGTAGGCATCAGAGCCAAATACTAAATACTCGTTTTTTACATATCCTTTCACAGAACCCGATTTGATCTTTGTCCAGGTCTTTCCCTTTTTCACAACAGTTGCGACAGATGTGGGATACAGCTTTCCAAGAATCTGTGCATCTGCGTTCGCCTCCTTGCGAATGCACAGAAAATCTTCTACATCCGCCATGACCTTATCCTGCCACTCTTTCTCTGTCTTGGACATGACCTCTTCTATTTTCTCTTCACTCTGTTTCTCTTCCTGCTTTTCCTGGACAGCAGCCTCTGCCTCGCTCTTTGATGCAACTGTAACAATCGGTGTCTGCGTCTTTTCCACTGTCACATTTGCAAGCTGTACCTCATCAAGCATTTTGCTCTCCGTCTGCTCTAACGATGCAACAATTCCTGCCTTACCGTTCCATGCTGCTACATTCACATCTGCAGGTGCTTCTGTCACATCTGCGCCGGTATATACTGCTGTAGCCGCCAACGCCAATGTGCTTATCATCAGTATGATTCCTTGCGTAAGTTTTTTATTTTTGCTCATAAAATAACCTCCGTTATAATCATGCGTTTGCCTCCGCAACAGAAAAGTTTTGGATTCTTTTCTAATATTTTACGCAAATTGTAACGTTTTTATTCATCTTTGTTAAGAAATATTAAAAATGTTACAAATTTGTTACGCACGATTATAACAGAGGAATTTCATTTTGTCAAATTTTTATTAAAATCTTTTGATTTTAAATGTTCAACAGATCGCTGTAAGCCTTGAGCGCACCATCCGTATCATGGGCAAGAACGCGCTTTGCAAGGACTTTTCCAAGCTGTACGCCCTCCTGATCAAAGCTGTTGATATTCCATACAAAGCCCTGGAACATGACTTTATTTTCAAAGTGCGCTAAGAGCACACCCAGTGTTCCGGGATTTAACTGATCTCCAATAATGATGCTGGAAGGACGTCCTCCCTCGAAATTCTTATTGCGGTTCTCGTCTTCTTTACCACATGCAAATGCCACGATCTGGGCAACTACATTTGCACACAGCTTCTGCTGACTTGTGCTGTCCTCGATCACAACATCTGTTCCCATCTGGTTGTTCTTAAATCCGACAAACTGCAACGGAATAATATCCGTTCCCTGATGGAGCAACTGATAGAAGGAATGCTGTCCGTTCGTTCCAGGCTCTCCAAAGATCACCGGTCCGGTCACATAGTTTACAGGCTCTCCAAAGCGATTCACAGACTTTCCGTTGGACTCCATATCCAGCTGCTGCAAATGTGCGGGGAAACGGCTCAGACCCTGTGAATACGGAAGCACAGCAGTTGTGCCATATCCTAAAACATTGCGCTCATACACACCGATCAGAGCATCTAACATTGCAGGATTCTCACGAAGATTCTTATTTTTCGCCAGCTCGTCCTCTGCCGCAGCACCATCTAAAAACTGCGCAAAAACATCCGGTCCAAATGCCAGAGATAATACTGCACCCCCCACTGCAGATGTAGAAGAGAAACGGCCTCCGATATAGTCATCCATGAAGAAAGCGGCCAGATAATCATCGCTCTTTGCCAGAGGAGAAGTCTCACTTGTCACGGCGATCATATGCTTAGAGGCATCCAGTCCTGCATTCTTTAATGCATCCTTTACAAATGCTTCATTTGTTAATGTCTCCAGTGTGGTTCCTGACTTGGAAACAAGGATAAACAGTGAATGCGCCACGTCAATTCCGTCCAGAACTGCTGCCGCATCATCAGGATCTACGTTACTGATAAATTTAGCCTCCATTTTGAAGGTATTGTTTGCTTTTGCCCAGTTCTCAAGTGCCAGATACATTGCACGGGGACCAAGGTCGCTGCCACCGATACCGATCTGGACAACGGTTGTAAACTTTTCTCCGGCTGCATTTGTGATTGTTCCAGCATGCACCTTCTCTGCCAGCTCTGCGATCTTTTTCTGCTGTTCGGTATAGAATGCACGCTTGTCCACTCCATCTACGACTACAGCGTCACCCAGCTGTCCACGTGTCATATGATGAAGCACCAGACGCTTTTCTCCGGTATTGATCACTTCTCCATTGTAAAGTGCCTCAAATTTTTCTACCAGCTGTGTTTCCTCTGCCAGTTTTTCAAGCGCTGCGAGCACCTCATCATCCACCTGCTTTGCAGCATAGTTAAGTGCAAGTCCCTCGCCCATGGGAACGGTATATTTCTTCACTCTGTCAGCTCCGTTCTCACCACTCATCACTTCAGCAAGATTTACCTTTGCTACCTTAAAAAGCTCCTGATATGCAGGAATTGTGTCTAAATTGTTCCAGTTAATCATGATTGACTCCTCCTATGTTGCTCATATGATACTTTCTCATGGCATTTTTCTGCATGATATCGTGACAAAGCCTGTCACGATCAACACTCGCCGCTCGTCAATCATGCACGCACGTTGACTCGCTTGCGTTCATTATACTATGAACAAAGTGAAAATTCAACTACTCGTCCCTGCAGCCATACCTTACGGAAAAATTTCTGAAAGCACTGCATCTATCACCTGCGCATCTTTCATCTTTTTCTGTTGCTTTTGAAGTTCAATCGCCTCTCTCATGTCCTGCTCCTGACGGGAAACAAATTGCTTCTCAGGAAGCTCCTCCTCTTCGTATTCCGCGTCTTCCTCATCTGTAAGAACTGCTTTCAGGTAACCTGCCAGTTTCTCGGTCAAATACTTCAGCTGGCGATTTGTCCGGCTCATTTTTGCAAGCTGCAAAGCAGACAAAATAATAAGTACCAGCATTCCCGCCAGCACAAGCATATCCATCTGCGCCGTGAGAAAATCCAGAATCTGTGTTGCCAAAATGCGTCCCTCCTTTTTGTTTGAATCTTTTCTTTATAATAATATCTCTGCTCCAATCGCTTTTCCAGCTTTTTTCATCGCATGTTTCGACACGGTTTTTGCCTGATTACATTTCCGGTTCCCAGCCTGGAATGTAACCCATTTTAGCAATGCTTCACATACAAAACCGCCAAATTCATGGCTCATGTACGTCTTTGGCACATAGCCCGTAGCCAATGCCGGCTACTGTGTGAGAAGTACTGTGTGGGAAGTATCTTTGCTTGACATTTTTTGATCGTTGTATATGATAAGTGTTAGATGCATAAACATATAAGATAAGAACAACAAAGGAGGGCTTTGTTTTCCTATGAAGAAAATTTTGCTTACCGGCGGCGGTACAGCCGGACATGTAACACCAAATATTGCTCTGCTTCCCCATCTGAAGGAGGCAGGTTATGACATCTCTTATATTGGTTCTTACACCGGAATGGAAAAAGAGCTGATCGAAGCTCAAAATATCCCCTACTATGGGATCTCCTCAGGCAAATTGCGCCGCTATTTTGACCCTAAAAACTTTTCTGATCCCTTTAAGGTCATAAAGGGTCTCGGACAGGCGATCCACCTCATACATAAATTGAAACCGAATGTTGTCTTCTCCAAGGGAGGATTTGTCTCTGTACCAGTGGTTTTGGCAGCAAAATTCTGCCATGTGCCTGCCATCATTCATGAATCCGACATCACACCGGGCCTGGCAAATAAAATAGCCATCCCCTGTGCCACCAAAGTCTGCTGCAACTTCCCGGAGACGATGAAATACCTTCCGGCAGAAAAAGCAGTCCTTACCGGCTCACCGATCCGCCGCGAGCTATTAAGCGGAGATGCACAGGCCGCGCGCACTCTTTGTGGGTTTGATGAAAGCCGCCCGGTTCTCTTTGTGATCGGAGGAAGCAGCGGCTCCGTGATTATCAACAATGCTGTACGCGAAGCACTTCCAACCTTATTGAAGGAATTCCAAATCGTTCATATGTGTGGCAAAGGGAATCTTGAACCCACTCTGGCTCCCACAAAGGGCTATCATCAGATCGAATATATCGGCAAAGAGCTGCGGGATATTTTTGCCATGTCTGACGTGGTAGTATCCCGAGCCGGAGCAAACTCCATCTGTGAACTGCTAGCGCTGCACAAGCCCAACCTGCTGATTCCACTTTCCGCAGCAGCAAGCCGCGGAGACCAGATCCTAAATGCCGGTTCCTTTGAGAAACAGGGCTTTTCCATGGTTCTGATGGAAGAAAATCTGACTACAGAATCACTGATCTCTTCCGTGGAACAGCTGTATGCTGACCGTGACAAATATGTGGAGGCGATGAAAGCAAGCCAGCAGATGGACTCTATTGATATGATCGTAAATCTCATTCAGACGATTGCAAGATAAGACAAAAAGGGTAGACCTATGCGTATCATTCACATAGATCTACCCTTTTCATTGTTAATACCTTGATTGTGCCTATTGAACCTTCAGCTGCTCTGCGAGCGCGTCCATCTCCTGATCACTAAAATGATTTGCCTTCCATAGGATCATCTCATCGCCACCCTTGTATCTGGGAATCAGATGCATATGATAATGGAACACCGTCTGATCTGCCACTTCTCCGTTATTCTGTAAAATATTAAATCCATCACAGCCAAGAATCTTCGTCATATGTGTTGCCATCCGCTTTGCCAGCCTCATCGCCTTACCTGCAAGCTCATCCGGAAGCTCATAAATATTTGCATAGTGCTCCTTTGGCACGATCAGCGCATGTCCTTTAGCAGCCGGTCCTACATCCAGCATCACCTTGAAATCCTCATCCTCAAACAATGTGCGTGAAGGGATCTCCCCTGCTACGATCTTACAAAAAATACAGTTCTCATCTCTCATACTCGTTCTCCTTTTACCTTTCGCTTGATTTAAGTTGTTGCAAACGTAAACAGATCATCCAATTGTCGAAGTGTCTTGAAATTACCCTTGGCTGTCATTTCTCCCGTCATAAATGCCCGCTGAAACGTCATACGGCCACCGATAATTGACTCCAACACCTCCGGTGTCAGCTTTACATATACATCTGTATGCTCCTGCTGCCCATAATGGCAGACCAGCTCCCCATTATGGATCTGAACACACAACGGTTTCTTCTTTCCGTCTATAATAAAAAGATAATTGACATCCACGTCCGAATTACCGGAAAAATGAGATTCAAAATCAATCACAAAAGCCAGACTATCATCAGGCGCAGTTTTTTTCATCATTCCCCGGAACCGCTCTGCGAGCTGTTCAATATCCTCTTTCTGCTGTTTGACATAGGTGTCATCAGACACATATTGGGACAACTGCTCACTCTCCTGAGGAGTCAGTTCCATCTGGGGTGTGCGAAGTACCGATTGTGTGACCGCCTGATTACTCGTCGGCAGACTCTTCATCTTCTGGGAAATCGTGCGGTAAAGATTTTCCGCCTTTTTCTCAATGATCAGTGAATAATCCTGATTCATCTGAAAGCTTACCAGATCCTCCACATATCCGCACAGCCCATTGCATGGTAACCCGCCCAACGTCGCCCACGCATTCGTGAGGCTCAACTCTGCTTCTCGCTCTCCATAAGTCGTAGACATTACGATCGGCTGCATATAGGTATGCGCGATCTTCTCCTTATCTCCGTACAGCCAGCAGGCATCCAGAAACTGCAGCATATATCCACCAATGCCAAGCCACTCTACCGTTGTTGCCAAAATAATTCCATCTGCATCCTTCATGGTCTGCGGAAGTGTCGAAATACTGCTCTTATGCTCATAGATATTATACCTGTCTACATTCACACGCAATTCTACCAGCACTTCCTCCATTTTATCCAGAACATACAGAGTCGGATCATCCAGAACCCCTCTGCCTCCATAATAAATATTTACTTTCATCATTCGCTTATCCTTTTTCTATACTGAGAAACAAGACGTTACTTTTCACACAGTAGCCAGCATTCACTGCGGGCTACATACCAAAAACGTACATGAGCCATGAATTTGACAATTTTACATGCGAAGCATCGCCAAATTCGTTACATTTCAGGCTGGGGTCTGAAATGTAACAAACAGACACTCTGCCGGAAAAATCACTCGCAATTACAACGAATCTCCAGCACTAAAATCAGTATAGTCAATCTGCGAACAAAACTCAATGCTGTTTTTTAGTTTTTCTATGAATCCCACTGTTCGATCTGTACAGTCACTTTTCTGCGGTACAGAAGTATTGCCATCAAAAATCCTATCAATGCTCCACCAAGGTGTGCCCATGCGTCAACACCCTCGGTAGTAAACCCATAGCCAATGTAAAGTGCTGTTGCAAGCAGCATTCTCGGAACACTAATCGACTCAAATTTTCCACCATTACGCAATACCACCCATAAAAGTGCTCCAACAATCCCATAGATCGCTCCCGAAGCGCCTGCTGCCACCGCAACATCCCCTGTCACAAGCATCATTAGCAGAGAGGTTATATTTCCGCCTATCCCCGCAAACAGATAGATCAGTGCAAATTGCCACTGACTGAACGCACGCAGCAGCATGTCTCCGAGAAAATACTGCATGAACATATTGCTGATGAGATGTTCCGCACCAAAATGCAAAAACATCGCACTGAACAAGCGATACCACTCTCCGTTCAGCACATCCATCGGATACAACGCGCCATGCTCATACATAAACTGCGCGCTGCGGGTATCTCCCAGCGTGCATAGTACCAGCCACACAAGGATATTGACCACAATAAGGATACTATTGATATTCAACCATTTTTTTATACTTTCATGTACTTTATCCATAGAAAAACCATAACACTCCCCCTCAGCGCTGTCAATAAAGCATTTCTTTCTTCGCAGACAGAAAGCAGGAAAATGTTACTTTTGACACAGTAGCCAGCATTTACTGCGGGCTACGTGCCAAAAATGTACATGAGCCATGAATTTGGCGATTTTGCATGCGAAGCATCGCCAAATTCGTTGCAATTCACAGGTCAGCTGGCTGACGTGTGAATTGTAACAGGAAAAGCACCTATCTCCGTAAAAGCAAACAAAAAGACCGTAAAGGTAACTGTTACCGTTAAAAAATAATTAGTAGCACCTGCCCCCTCTTGTCCTGATAGTTTTAGACTCAGATTTAATAAAACACATACTCTTCCCTTGCAAAACGCAGATGATCACCCGGTTTGACCGGGCATTTCTGTTTATATGCAAGTAATTTTCCATTCAAATAGGTACCATTCCTTGAATTCAGATCTTCGATATAATACTGGTCGTCCTCCTTGGTGATACGCGCATGATTACGACTTACACCAGAGGCAAATAACTGACCATCTGCCTGCTCATTTCTCCCGCCGAGCAAAAAGGAATCTCCCTCTATCACAAAGCTCTGCTCCTCACCTGCACCACGATAAAGCAGCCTGCCCTCTGCAGTCTCCTGCGTCCCTAAGCAAACCGTAGGATTGGCACAGACTACTGCTTTTTCTTCCGGTTCAAACAGATAAACTGTCTCTGTCTTCTCCTGCTTTTTCTTGCCCAGACTTTGAACCCACGACAATGCAGAGATCACCGGCAGCTTTTCAAACATTTTTTCCGGGATACCGAAAGACTTGCGCTGTGTATTTCCTTTTCCGATAAAAGAGTGCGTCATACACTCCTGAACGGAATGATCCTGCCCGATTGTCTTCTGTACAGCTGTCTTTTTCCCGGTTACCTTCTTCTCAGTGATCTCCTGCTCCATGCGATCTGCCACGCATGTCTCTTCCGTTTCCTGACAGATAGATATATTTTCCCTATTCTGCTCCAGCACATAGTGCCACACATCTGCATTCTCTTCCTGGCATTTTTCATACAGCCCGTAACCCAGACGCACCGCATCCTTATCCGTATGATCGATCTGCGGCAGGAGTTCCTGCATCAATTCCTGCAGCGATTGCCGGGGATCTTTATTCCACAAAGGCTCATAACAAAAGGCGACCTTCTCTCCGGAGGTATCCAGAAAAATCTGTTCCGCCTGCAGCAGGAGATGTTCTGTTTTCAGATAAAACCGGGGCAGCTCCTCCTGCAATGCCAAAAGCCCGGATAAAAGATGGCCAAACAGCTTATGATCCAGCGTATGGTGACTCAGCCAGTCGGAAAGACTCTGTAAGCCGGTAATCTGATACCAGAATGTCATATCCCCTTCATGCTCCATGGTCACCCAATGCAAAAGTCCCGGTATCTGCTGCCGCTGCATCATTTTTTCAGCCAGCTGACCATCTATATTTAGCGGCTGTCCCTGCTCGATCACCACCATATAACTATTCTTTAGATTTCTCTGATACTGTATGTTCATGAATCAAATCTACTCCCTTCTGTGTTAGTTGCATCTTCCATATCCAATCCGTTGGCTCGATCCTCTCCAATAATTGCATGCTCTCCGCTACGATACACACGTCCTGATAGCAATCGATCCCCAGTAAAAGTCCTTTCATGATCGCAAAGAGAAAAAGTGGCAGCAGCAATGCTGCCTCAATCGTATAACTCGCCTGTAAATATACCGTTTTTTGTGGTATCATTCCTTTTCTCATAGCGCACACACCAGCATTCCCATATATGCTGCCAACAAAAACGGAACGAAGGGTATGCTGTCCTTTCGACTCTTTTTTCGTATGACCAGAAGCGCAAGAGCCCACACACTGCAGAGTAATAAACCACAAAAAAATAATTCCAGATTCTGTTCCAGTCCAAGATAGATCCCCGTCACGATCAGAAGAACCGCATCGCCAGAGCCAATCTTTCCCCCTGTTAATACACTAAAAAATAGCAGCGCCACTCCCACAGACATGCCAAGCAGCACACTCTCAATTGGCTGTATCCTCCATAGCATATGAAATAAAATGCCTAAAATTCCAAAAGCAAGCACGGAATTTAAACTAATTTTCTTTTTCTTGATATCTTCTGCTGAGCAGATCGTAAGCATTCCCATCACGACTGCCTGATTCCACATTTGCTGCATTCCTTTCTTCCTCCCACCTGTGATCGTTTCACCATATAAATCGTCCTCTTTAAGCCTGAACACGCAAGACTCCCATGATAGCGCGTTCCGTAATCCGTCACATAAACCATATCTGTTCCCGACACACCGCATTTCTCACATTTATGATAGATCTCCCCCTGTGCATTCCGCTGGATGTACAAGGTCTGCCGCCGGATTGCATGGATGCTGAGATCCAGATAAGAACATGTCCTTGAACAGTGATAAGCAGCTCCATGAGGAGTAATATATACCCACTGCTCATCCAAATGATCATTTTTCTCCAGTGACTGATTGCCGATCCATTTTCTGCTCTGTGCACACTGTACAAAATGAAAGCGATAGCTTCCAAGCAGCACACATGGCAGACGTATTTCATAAGCAGCCCGCAAAATAATATCGTCTCCTGTAAATTCAGAAGAAAGCAACGATATTCCGGCTGCTCCTCCCTGTATCAAATCTGACGGACAGCCACTTTCCTTTAACCCCTTTCGAAACAAAAGCTGTGCCTCGGCGAAAAGGACTGCCTGTGTTTTTTGTTCCTCCGGCGATTCTGCAAAACAGGTAACTGCAAGCGTCCGCGCAGTATAAACCAGCGTTTCCTCCATACATTCCTGAACCAGTAAAATCCGAAACAGAAACAAAAAAAATACCATAAAGGAAACAAACAACGGTAGCACAACGACCATTTCCAAAGTCATTGATCCATTTGCCCGGATCTGCCCCGGCCTGAGCGGATATGTATCATAAGATGCCCCTTTTTTTCTTCGCTTCATCATCTGCTTTGAGGAGTGAGTTCTTTGACAATGAAATTGCTCGAAAAATCGATAGAAACATTGGAAAAGTAAATGGAAATATTTAAAAATACAAAGTAACATTGGTTGGTTGTGTATCTTTTTCAGGGTTTGTTCTTTCATGTTGTTTTCTAACAGAGGCATCTTATGATACATACCCTTCTACTCCTTTAAGAAATAGCTGTAATACGAAGAATCTGCAAATTCCCACCGTTCAACCTGCATGTTCTGCAATGTGACCATATCAGAAAATATGGGTTCCGCCTCATAACAAAAATCTGCCCGCAGTGCCAGGATCATTGCATCCATACGCCTTGACCCGGAATGCTCCGGACCGGTCGTTAATTCTATCAGATCCATCGCCCGGTAATTCAAAATACGCTCTGATTTCAAATAAAGCAGTTTTTGCAGGTAATCTTTATAATCATCTCCGTATTCCTGTTCCTTCGCACGTGCGTTGCCTGCCAGCAGACTAGCCAGTCCGGACAAGCTGCTGCTCCAGCCCTCAGCTGTCTTCATCCATGCAATTTTTCCCCCTGCAAGCAGTGTCCGCACATCTAAAATACTCTCAACATACGCCCACGCTGCGAGAATTCCCTGTGCAATGACTCCGGCTGCCGGTGCAATCCCCACTGCTGCCGCCAAAGCAGTTGCCACACTGTAAGCCTCCTGCTGCTTTTGCACATCTGTCTGCAGATATATAAAATTGGCACCCTCGCGAAGCAGCAATAGCTGCCTGACAACGCTTTTCAAATTTTCCCGGTCGGTTTGCTTTCCGGCTTGAATATATTCCAGCTGGTAGTCCAATGCCCCCCGGTGAGCGCTCTCTGATCCATAGCAACCAAACTGCGTCTGCAAGAACTGTTGATATAAAACTGCCTCATACCATCCACCTGTCTTATTCCATGTCTCGTTTCCCTGAAGCAGTGAACGGTGCTCCAGTGTCGTTATTCCCTGAATCGACCTGGAAGAAACAGCTCTCCCCGAAGGCATGACCAATGTAAGAATATCCGCATCTTTCAAGGATTTCACCACATCCATCGGATTTTCTACAGACACATCCGGCGGTAGCTCTTGTTCCGGCTCTTCTGTCTCCTCCTGTTCCTGTGCCAGACGCGCCTGCTCTTCCTTCGCCACCCGGATCTGCTCCTGTGCTTCATCCATAGTGGCCTGACTTTCCTGTGCCCGTGCCATGGCACCCTCTGCCGACTGCAATCCATCATAGAGTTTTTCTGCCAGCTCTGCCGGATAACGCGCTTTCATGGATGCAACCGCCATCTGCCGAAAAGGCGCCCCCTCATAGTCTGTCGCCAGTAAATACCCTGTCACAGACACATTCGGGACATCCATCCGGTAAAAGTTCTGTGTATTCTGCCAAAGAGAAACAGAACTTACAGGACTTAAATTTTGCTGGCTAAATGACTGCAGGCGCGCATTGATCTGCGAAAACTGTAATGTCTCACTGCCATAGCTTCCATCCAAAAGAAATATCCCATACTGTTCAAACAATTCTCTGTCATACTCAGAAAACACCGATTCCATTGCATTGATCCGCTGCATCCGGCTATATGCATCCAGACCTTTCACGCGCGCCGCTTCCAGTAACGTCAGAAGAAATGACGCTACTAAAAGCAGCGACAAGCTGGCAAACACAGTCATGCTTCCACCAAGAGCCGGCCGATGTCTATACACTTTTACTCTTTGAGCTGATCGTCTTGAAAATATCCCCTACCAACGATGTCAGCTTTTCCTTAAAGATCAGCACCAGTCCGATCAAAACCACAAGTATCAGGATCATCTCAACAGTTCCGATTCCATCCTCGTTTTTCAAACAATCCACCATTTTCATCCAGCGGATCCGTGCCTTAATCGCCCATAAATTTATGTTTCTCATTTTTTTCTCCTTTTGTGTCCCAATCATTCTTTTCGTCACTCATTTTTATCCAATTTGCAATCATCCTATAGCTGAAAGCTTGCTATGGCAGGGATCATAATGATCACGATCACCAGTCCAAGCATGAGCATCATCGGCAGAAGAAGCTTTGTCTGAAGCTCTTCACCCCGCTTTTTTGCCTCACTTTCCTGCTCTTCAAAAGCATTCTGCATTTCCTTTTCCAGCAATCTGCTCAGTCCTGCCGTTCCTTTCCGCAGATTCTGTACCAGCAAAGTGGCAAGCCGCCGATATACCTGTAACCGGATCCGTTCTCCAAATTGCTCATAGGCAGTCCGTTCACTTAATCCATCCTTCATTTGATGGTAAGTGATCCGCATCTCCTCGTATACAGGTACTTCCTGCAACTCTCCGGACTGACCGGCACATCTGTTTTCATAACCGGTCACGATGCGCTCCCATGCATGGCTTACTGTCATTCCGGCACTCAACAGCAAGGCCAGCTGACTAAGCATCTGCGGATACTCTGCCAGCAGCTTTTCATCTCTTTTTTCTTTGGCCTTTCGTGCATCTTCCTTTCTTCCGATTGCAACACCTGCCATCGCAAGCAATCCCATCAACAGCACCTGATACTGTTTTTTCTGCGGCCGCTTCTCCCATATGAGTGCATGACCCGCCACTTTTTCCGGGAGCAAAAGCTCTGTTCCTGTCTTTGCATTTCTATCATTCAGCTCCTGCTCCAACAATTCATAAAACTGTTCCGTTACCGTTTGATCCGGCGGATAAACCATCATGGAAAACCGGTGCTCTGCCTGTGCACCTTCGTACTCCATCGTCGCAGTGACCTGCACAAGTGAACCTTCTTTCGTAAGCGCTTCCTCCTGAAGCTCTCCGGATAAATTGACTGCTTCATAGCTGTCAAAGCTCCAGCTTACCTCCACACTGCCATCCACCACGGCGTCCACCAGCTCCACATTTTTTGTGATATGATCAAGAGACGTATTTTCCCCCAGAAATGCATGCTCAATCTGTGCTGCTGCTTCCGAAAACAGATTCTCCAGCTCCTGCTTTGTCAAATGCCTGTTTTCTACGGTCACCTGATAAGGTTCACTGATAGAAAGATCCTCCACCGACAACACATATTCTTTTCTAACAGCTTCTTCACCCGGATCCGGCCGCGCGATGCGGTCTGACTGCGACCAATCTGTATCGTTCAGACAGACCAATACTCCCAGCATGCCGCTGAGCGCCAGTATCAGGCAATAAATACCATACACTTTTCGTCTGCCTCTCATGGCACACACACCAAATCCCATCAGTCCCGCTAGCATTACCCCAATGCATAAAAACATACTTCCTCCATCACATACGCTCTTTTAGATAGCCAAAATCTGCTGTAACATGTGTTCAGACAAAGCATAAGCCGCCAGATAGATCATCAGACACACACTCATGATACAGATTCCGGTAAGGTTTCCATACAGTACATCAAAATAACCTGGCGAAGTCAGATTTAAATATAACAGAATGACCAGAGGAACGATATTCATGATCTGACTCTCCAAACGCCTGGCAGCTAAATCTGCCATCAGCTGTCTCTGTAATTCAATTTTCTGCCCGATCCGATCCGCTGTTGCACGAATGATTCCAATAAAATCCCCACCGCTTCGCTTCGCAAAGAAAAATACCTGACAAAAACTGCTCACATCCTCCATATCACTACGCCTTGCAAAATCATTCAGAAGTTCTTCCAGTGCTACATTCATGGATAAATGTATCTGTATATGCCCAAGCTCCTGCACCATCAATGCATGTGCTCCATACATCTGCTCCATTTCTGTTTTTGCCTCCCGCCAGGCATTTTCCACAGAATAACCGGCATTTAATGCAGCTGCCACAGCAGCTATGGTCTCCTTAAACTGCTGGCCCAGTTCCTGTTTCTGCTGTTGCAGCAGGCGTTTCGCCTTAATCTTCAAAAACACAGGATAAAAGGGAATCATAAGCAATATTGCGATCAGTGAATGATAAAACAGATAGCTCACCAGCAGGATCAAAAACAGCGCCTCCAGGAAATACCGCAGATGTTCATGAAGCGAATAACGATACCTGTGATAATCACGCATGATCTTCCTCCAATCCGGCGGCAGCCAGCTTTTCGCGATGCAATAGCTTCCCCTGCCGCTGCCACTCACCTATGATCTTTCCATCCTTCTCTTCAACCTCCACAAAATGATACAGGGAGTGTAGCCGGATCTCCCC
>JALFNQ010000214.1 GCA_022773965.1 Lachnospiraceae bacterium | reverse complement strand
CTCCGGATGGTGCTGCAATGCCAGCACAAAGGTATCATAGTACATGGCGTCTTCTGCGTAAAAGCAGGTGACGTAATCACGTTTTTTCAATGCTTTCAGCGCATGCTTATATGCAGATTTTTCTGAGGTGAGCACCGTCACCTTTTTTGTAAACTGCGGAGAAATATCAAATTTGTAAGTGACCGTATGTGTCCCGGCGATCACCATGGTATAGGAAGTGCCGTTCATCAGCCTGCCGTTTTTTAAGGCAGCTTCCTCCAAAAATACGATCAACTCACGGGCATACGCGTCCGCCTCCTGTTTTGCCTGATTCTGATTCACCGAAAATGTCCGGTCAATCGTAATCTCTACTTCCGGATCACCATTGGCAAATGCCTGCTCCATGATCTGGCGAATGTCTGTTTCATCGTATGCAGTTGCTGCAAACGCCGGCAGACATGCCGCAAAAAGCACGCAAACGAGCACCGCGAAAAAAATTATCTGCCGCAACCATCGCTTTCTCATCATCTTATCTCCATAAATCATATCCGGTTCAACCAAACACGATCTTAGCCCAGCCGGCCACAGCACTGCTTATATTTCTTGCCGCTTCCGCAAGGGCAGGGGTCATTCGGATATACTTTCTTTGTCTCACGTTTTTTCGGTGCAGCAGCCAGTGATTCATCCTTGTTGGTACCGGTCACCTTTGCCACCTGCTCACGCTCTACCTTCTGCTCTACCTTCACGTGGAACAGCAGGCGCAGTGTATCCTCTGCAATCGCTGCTGTCATGGCATCAAACATTTCAAAGCCTGCCAGCTTGTACTCAACCAGCGGATCGCGCTGTGCAAAGGACTGTAAACCGATGCCCTGACGGAGCTGATCCATATCGTCGATATGTGCCATCCACTTGCGGTCGATGGTCTTTAGCAGTACGACACGCTCCAGCTCGCGCACTGCTTCCGGCTCCGGGAACTCTGCCTCTTTTGCCTCATACAGCTTGACTGCGCGCTCTTTTAAGGTGTGCTTTAACTCCTTCGTGTTCTTGTAACCTTTTACCTCATCGGGTGTCACAGGCTCCATCGGAATCACCGGGATCATGATCTGGTTCAGCTCATTCACATCCCACTCCTCCTGGGGCAGATCGTCCGAAATACAAGTATCCACCGCATTCTCCACAAAATCTGTCATCATCTTGTAGATGGAATCGCGCATGCTCTCGCCGTTCAGTACGCGAGCTCGCTCCTCGTAAATGATCTCTCTCTGATCGTTGTTGACCTGGTCGTAATCCAGTAAGTTTTTACGGATACCGAAGTTGTTGCTCTCGATCTTCATCTGAGCCTTTTCAATGGCGTTTGTGAGCATCTTATGCTGGATCTCCTCACCCTCGGGAACGCCCAGCGCATTGAACATACTCATGAGCTTCTCGGAACCGAACAGGCGCATCAGATCATCCTCCAGCGAAATGTAGAACTTGGATTCACCGGGATCCCCCTGACGTCCAGAACGACCGCGCAGCTGATTATCGATACGGCGTGACTCATGACGCTCTGTACCGATGATCTTTAATCCACCGGCTGCAACCGCTTCCTCATCCAGCTTGATATCGGTACCACGACCTGCCATGTTGGTAGCAATCGTAACTGTTCCATGCTCTCCGGCATGAGATACGATCTCAGCCTCCATCTCATGGAACTTTGCATTCAATACCTGATGCTTGATGCCCTCACGACTCAGCATCTTTGACAAAAGCTCCGAGGTCTCAATGGTGATCGTACCGACAAGCACCGGCTGTCCTTTTGCATGGGAAGCCTTTACATCCTCAACAACTGCATGGAATTTTTCTTTTTTTGTCTTATATACAGCATCCTGATGGTCGACACGGATCACCGGGCGGTTTGTGGGAATCTCCACAACGTCCATGCCGTAAATATCACGGAACTCCTTCTCCTCTGTGAGTGCAGTACCGGTCATACCGGCTTTTTTGTCAAATTTATTAAAGAAATTCTGGAAGGTGATCGTTGCAAGAGTGCGGCTCTCGCGTTTTACCTTTACATGCTCCTTTGCCTCGATCGCCTGATGCAGACCGTCAGAATAACGACGTCCGGGCATGATACGTCCGGTAAACTCATCGACGATCAGTACCTCATCATCTTTTACTACGTAATCTTTGTCACGGAACATCAGGTTGTGGGCGCGCAGCGCCAGAATGATATTATGCTGGATCTCCAGATTCTCTGCATCTGCCAGGTTTTCAATCTTGAAGAAATTCTCGACCTTCTCCACGCCCTGCGCAGTCAGGTTGATCACCTTGTCCTTCTCATTGACGATAAAGTCTCCGGTCTCCTCGATCTCCACGCCCATGATGGCATCCATCTTGTTAAACTCGCCGCTGGCCTCACCGCGCTGCATCTGACGTGCCAATATGTCGCAGGCCTCATACAGCCTGGTAGACTTGCCGCTCTGTCCGGAAATGATCAGCGGTGTACGCGCCTCATCGATGAGAACTGAGTCTACCTCATCAATGATGACATAGTGCAGACCGCGCTGTACCAGCTGTTCCTTGTAGATGACCATGTTGTCACGCAGATAATCAAAGCCAAGCTCGTTGTTCGTCACATAAGTAATATCACAATTATACATCTCGCGGCGCTCATCATTGTCCATGCTGTTCAATACACAGCCGACCTTTAAGCCCAGAAACTCATGGATCTTTCCCATCTCGTCCGCGTCACGCTTTGCCAGATAATCATTCACGGTAACGATGTGGACACCCTTGCCCTCCAGGGCATTCAGGTATGCGGGCAGCGTTGCTACCAGCGTTTTTCCTTCACCGGTACGCATCTCAGCAATACGGCCCTGATGAAGTACAATACCTCCCAAAAGCTGCACACGGTAATGCTCCATGCCCAGCACACGGACAGCTGCCTCACGGACAAGCGCATATGCCTCTACTAAAAGATCATCCAGCGTCTCACCGTTTGCCAGACGCTCCTTAAATTCCTTCGTCTTTTCTGCCATCTGCTCATCGGTTAATGCCTGCATCTGGGGACGCAGTGCCTCAATCTTGTCTACCAGCGGCAGAATACGCTTGATCTCACGCTCACTATGGGTTCCAAACATTTTTTCTATCAGGTTCATATAAAAATACTCCTAACTATGTCCGGTAATGTTTCATACCTTTTTAGATATGCATCTATGATACACATGATCTGTTATTGTTCACTCGCATTGTAGATGTGATCAATAACCATTATCTGTTTTATATTAACACGATTGCGCGCATTTCACAAGTATAAGTCCTGTGAACCTTTTGTAAACGTTTTGTAAAGATAGGCCCCTTGAATAATCCCTTTGCGCGTGTTACAATAACCAACGTTTAGAACAACACCGATACACAATAAAAGGAGGACACACAATGAGCTACACATATAAAACAAGCGGCACCTGCTCTTCGCAGATTCAGCTGGATCTGGATGGAGATGTGGTACACAATGTAAAATTTACCGGCGGCTGCGACGGCAATCTGAAAGCGATCCCTGCACTGGTGGAGGGACTGACTGTCGCTGAAGTAGAACAGAAGATCGGCGGTATCCGCTGCGGCTTTAAAAATACATCCTGCGGCGACCAGCTCGCCAAGGCGTGCCGCGCTGCACTTGAAGCAAGCCAGAAATAAGGAAAAAGCGTCTCACGCAACTATTTCGCTCCCAATCTGGATGTGAAGCATATACTTCATATTTGCGGGTTGGCATCCCTGCAGCATCAAAAAGGACGGCAGCCAGCCAGTCTCACGATCAACATGAGATTCGGCGAACAACCGTCCTTTTTCTTTGTATCTTCGCAGATACCATCTTTTTCTTAATCTGCCTCATATCTTCCAAGGAATTCCTGCAATCTCGTATTTCCGGCGTCAAATACTTCCTCCGGTGTTCCCTCTGAGACGATCACACCGTGTTCCATAAAGATGATGTGATCCGCCACATTCTTTGCAAAGTTCATCTCATGGGTGACAATGACCATCGTCATATGCTCCGCTGCCAGATCTTTGATCACGCGCAAAATGTCTCCGGTCAGCTCCGGATCCAGCGCTGATGTGGGCTCATCAAAAAACAAAATCTTAGGATTCATCGCCAACGCCCGGGCGATGGATACGCGCTGCTGCTGACCACCGGAAAGCTGATACGGATAGGCATCTGCCTTATCGGCAAGTCCCATCTTTTCTAAAAGCTCCCTGGCTTCTTTTTCCACCTCTGTCCGTTCGCGTTTTTGCACCCGGATCGGTGCATCCATCACATTTTTCAAAACGGAATAATGCGGAAACAGCTGAAAATTCTGAAATACCATACCATAATCACGCCGTATCTCTTTTAGCGCAGCATTGTCTGCATAATGTACGTCCCCGGATTCATCGGTCCACGCAGCTTTTCCGCCCACATATGCAATTTCTCCGCCATCGATCGTCTCCAGCATGACGGCGCAGCGCATGATCGTGGATTTACCGGAGCCGGAAGGCCCGATGATCGCTAACACTTTGCCCTCCTTGACAGACAGCGAAATGTCCTTCAATACGTCCAGACCATCGAAGCTTTTTTTGATATGTTCCATTCTTAAAATTTCCATTTCATGCCTCTCCTATCTGTAGTAATTGAGTTTTTCTTCCACTTTTGTCATTCCGGCTGACACGATCCAGTTGAATACAAAGTAAAAGATAGCTGCCACTGCGAAGGGCACAAAGGTCGTCTCCTTTGCAGCAATCTGTTTTGCGATCGTAAACATCTCCATATATGCCAGCGAAAAGGCGAGGGATGTATCCTTGACGAGTGTCACCATCTCATTCGTCACTGCAGGCAATATACGCTTGATCACCTGCGGCAGAATGATAAATACAAAGGTCTGCGCTTTCGTGTAACCGAGCACTTCTGCCGCTTCGTACTGTCCCTTTGGCATAGACTCAATGCCCGAACGGTAAATCTCCGCGAAATATGCCGCATAGTTGATGGAAAACGCGATAATGATGGCCGGATAACGGAAACCACCGATATCCGCTCCCCACAGGTAAAAGGGGCCATAAAAAACGACCATCAGCTGCAGCATAAGGGGCGTACCTCTCATGATATCAATATACAATTTTGTGATACCTCTTACAATGCGAAAACGCCCAAAAATCTTCACCCTTGACATGCGTCCAAAGGCGATCAGAAGTCCCAGCGGCAGAGAGAAAAGTAAAGTCCAACAGAAAATACTGATGGACTTTAGCATTCCTCCCGCCAGCTGCTGAAAAATCATAGCGGTAGACATATGTATTCCTCCCGGAGCGTGGTCGCTCCTTCCTTTTCTCTCAATTATTTTCCGATGCAGATCAAATCAGCAATATCGTACTTTTCAGCCAGTTTTTCGATAGTTCCGTCCTCTGCCAGCTTGGTCAGATCGGCATCCACGATATCACAGAGCTCGGTATTTCCCTTCTTGAAGCCAACGGCATATTTCTCAGAGTTTAATACCTCAGATAAAATAGTATATCCCTCACCGCGGGTCTTGATCTGATAATTTGCCACACCGACATCCATCGCAACCGCATCCACAGAACCAGCCTGCAGCTCTACGAAAGCACTATTATAATCAGCAAACTCCTGCAGACCGCCAAAGGTAGCTGCCAGCTCAGCCTGATCCTCCTGAAGCAGTGTCAGTGCCGCACTTGCTGCCTGCACGCCGACAGTCTTGCCTGCGAGATCAGCCAGTGTGCTGATACCGGAATCCTCTGCCACAACGATCACCTGACTGTTATCTACATAAGGCTGTGACCATGTGTAGTCATCCTCTCTGCCATCTACGGTAAAACCGTTCCAGATACAATCGATGGCACCGCTATCCAGCTCCATATCCTTGGAATTCCAGTCGATAGGCTTCTTCTCAAGTGTCCAGCCTTCCATCTCACACACTTTCTCAGCCAGCTCCAGATCAAATCCGGTATAATCACCGTTGTCATCCATGTAGCCGTAAGGCGGATACTCTGCATCAAAACCTACCGTAAATGTCTTGTCATCTTCCTTGGAACCGCACCCGCTCAATACACTGGCAGTCATCACAGCAACCAGAAGTGCCGCTAATACTTTATTCTTTTTCATATTTTCCCTCCTGTTGTCATGTGTTTTCTAACACTTTACCTCGGTGACATGCTACCACAGCCACTTGCCGGTGTCAATGCCAACAGTAGAATTTATTTCAGATCTCCGTCCTTCTGTTCGTTCTGTCTGATCTTTTCCAGTTTATTTCTGACATAGCTCAGCCACGCCTCCTCCGGCTGTATAATGTGCCCGCCATATTTATACAGACCATTGGGCAGCTCCATGCCCCGCAGGATATTCACACGCAAACCGATGCGCAGCTGATACAACCTGTCCTCATAAATGATCGAGACAGGTTTCCAGTCACGCTCCTGAATCGGTTTTGCACAGACAAATCCAATTCCATTCTCACTGTAGTTTCGCACAACGATCTCCCGTTCATTATCATCTGAAAGAATGCGCAACACCGCATTCAACTCTGTGCGGATCCGGGGTTCTCCACGGCGGTTCACACGGACGCTGTCACGCTTGGTTGTCAAAAGATGACAAAGCTTTCCCTGATAAATATCTTTTCGGATCCGACAACCGCTCCAGCCAAAGGCCTGTCGGTCAGAGTTGACATAAAACACCAGAATCTGTATTTTGTCACTGGAAAAATCCAACATCTGCCCCTCGTATTTGATAGGTGTCAGATAAAGTCCGTCATCCCTTGTGGCTACCACAACGCCTATACATTCAAACCGTTTTTCACCCTTTATCACGCGAATCTGGATCGTGGCGTTCACCGGTATTTCTCCTATTTTCATATGACCTTCCCCCAACAATACTCTTTTGATCGTGACATAACCGGTCACGATCAGCACTCATTATAATTCCAGTTCCAATAATTCTTCTGTAAAAATATCTCCTACATACAGTTTTCCACCCTGCACGGTCAGTCCGCAAGGCTCTGCCGGTGTACGACCATCATTCATGGAAAACGCATCTATCAATGTTGTTACTTTTCCTTTGGACAGTTTTCTGACACATCCGTTTCCGGTATCAGAAATGTATACCGCATGTTTCGTCACAAAAATATCCTGTGGATTGGACAGACGCGCCTTTAATGCACTTCCATCCTGTGAACCTTCAATCCCTTTCGCACTGCCGGCTACTGTGGTCACTTTACCATTTTTGATCATGCAGATCCGGTGGTTACCGGAATCGGCCACATACAGAGCTCCCTGATAGTAATACAATCCCGTGGGCTCCAAAAAACGCGCCTTTTTCAAGGTGCCGTCCGCACAGCCGGCTTTCCCTCCGGCGTAGGTCGTTACCCTGCCGTTCTGATCGATCCTTCGGATCACATGATTTCCGGTATCTGCAAGATAGATCTCTCCGTTCTTCCCCTCCGCCATTCCGGTGGGACGGTTGAATTTTGCTTTTTTCCCGGTGGCATCCTTGTATCCGGCCTTGCCTGTACCTGCAATGGTTGTTATCTTCCCATTTTTGTACAGCCGCAACGCATGATTTTCGCTGTCAGAGATCAGCCATCCACCCTGGTAGGCAACCACATCCCACGGAGCATTAAAACGCGCCGATGCGGCACTCCCGTTTTTATATCCGGACTTGTCCGCCTTTCCTGCAAGCACCTGATATGTCCCGTTTTTGGTGCGGATACGCAACACATGGTGCACACGGTCTGCCAGATACATGCCGCCTTTCCCATCCTTTGCGATGCCGGACACCGCAAACGCTTCTGAGGCTTGGTCAGCTGCTGCCTCCGTCTGTGTATCCGTTGCTGCCTGTACAGACAGCGTTGAAAGGTTTCCGGCGCATGTCAGTGCCAATGTCAAAATAAAAATTAATCCTTGTTTTTTCATGTTCCTGCTTCTCCTGTGTCTCTATCGGTCATCCTCATTTTTCCAGAATTTTTTCCGCACGCAGCACCTCGAAACCTGCTGCCTTGCCCTTGAGCGGCACCGTATCACCAAGGGAAGTGAAGCTTACCCGCCCTGTCAGCGCCTCCGCCACCGCATGGCTGACATAAATGCAACCGCCCGGAGCGTTTGCCTCCAGCCGCGCCGCCGTGTTGACCGTATCACCGATGGCGGTGTAATCCATGCGGTTTGGCGCTCCGATGTTTCCTACGACTGCCGGTCCATAATGGACGCCGACACCAAAGCTCACCGTTCTTCCAAACTTTTCTTCCAGCTCCTTCTGCAATGCCGCCGAGCGCTCGATCATGTCAAATGCCGTCTTCACCGCTTTATAGATACTGTCCTCCTGCGGCAGCGGTGCGCCCCAGAATGCCATCGTACAGTCTCCTACAAACTTATCCAGCGTGCCGCCGTTATCGAAAATACACGTACTGGTCAGCGTCAGATATCTGTTCAGGATCTGTACGACCTCCTCCGGCTCTAAGATCTCCGACATCGTTGTAAAGCCACGGATATCCACAAAAAGCACTGCAATGTCACACAGTTTTCCACCAAGCGCTGCCGCATCGGAGCCTTCTTTTAACAATTCCGCAACGATCTCCGGTGCCACATAACGCTGGAATGTTGCCGTTACGCGCCGTTTTTCCAGCGCTGCCCGCAGATACCCGGAAGCGATACTGCACACGAACAGGATCGTCACGGACAACGGTATATACAACGGCGACAAAACGATGCCTTTTCCATACGCTGCCACGCAGATGCCAATATAGCCTGCCACGGTACAGATCCACCCTGCGATCACTGTGCGAAGCCTGCGTCTGGAAAAGAGCAGTGCCCACAAAAGCGTCACCACAAACACTGCTGCGACCTGTGGTGCCCGGCCTGCCTCACGCTTTGTCTGCCCGTGAAGCAGGGCATCGATCATATTTGCCTGATACTCGATACCGTACATCTTTCCGGCGTGATCGATGGCGGTGGCAAAATCATCCTGCATACCTGCCGCATAGGGTCCGATCAGCACAATCTTTCCGGCATACGCCGACGGATCGATCTCCCCATTTAAAAGATCGATCACGCTATAACCGTCGCTGTAGGCACCCGGTTTTCCCTGAAACGGGATATAATAGCGATAATGGCTGTCCGTCACAGGCACCGCTTCTGCCTGCTGCCCGGTCTGTTCCGAGTACAGCTCGTAGATCTGCCGGTGAAAGGACGGGATCTCCTCTCCGTCCGGCAGGTCGATCTGCCAGATTCCGTGGCGGAGAATACCGTCCGCATCGAACATGGAGTTGATATGCCCCTGCCAGGTGGCGTTTCTCAGTTCTTCATATGGTTCATCATATGCGATCAGCGCGTAATCGTCCATGTAAAAGCTGCCGTCCGCATTTTCCACAAGCTGTGAACCAAAGGTGCCTGCACACGCTGTCACCACCGGACAGCTGTTTGCGCATGCTTCTGCCAAATAGGAATCGCCATCCGGATCGTCAGATTCTCCGACATAGAGCACATCGAGTGCGATCACTGCCGGTGACTGCTCCGGATCCTGATTTAATGTATTGATCACATCGCCCATAAGTGCCCTGCCCCATGAGGCAAAGGGTCCGAGGGCATCCAGACTCTTCTGGTCGATATTGATGAGCACAATCTGTCCGTCCTGCGGCGTTGCGTGCTGATAAAGTGCGTCCGCCACAAAGGAATCCTGCGCATACATGAGATTCGATGCGCAGATTCCGGCAAAGAGTGCCCCGGCGGCTACGCCGCCGAGGAGTGTACGCCAAAAGGGGCGTTTGTTCGCTGAAGCTTGTTCCTTTTTCATTCCACCAGTTCTTTCTCGCTGTTTCATATTGTTGTATCACATAAAAAGTACTATTAAGAACCAGATACCGGACTTATTGCCAGTGTATTTGTTGGTGCATCCCATACTAATTGATATTCGTTTAAAATTCCCAAATATGCATTGTCAGGATTTACAACTGCCGATCCATCCGAATTGAGGTAAAGGTTGTCTACCGTTTTATTTAATCCATTCGGCGCACTCATCGTAAGCCCCGGATTATTCCAGTAGATCTGGTAAGGCGACTGTGAGCCCTTGATCACATAGCTGTCTGCCGGTGTGATTTCTCCGGTGGATGTCATGCCAGACTGAAGCGTTCCTGTCGTTCCTGTCAGGTCCAGCGTTCCACCCTGCATGTCAAAGAGCGTCGTTCCGCTGCCGGTGATCGTTCCGCACGTCTGGTTATCCAGCACCAGCTTACCTGAAACCTGAATGGAATAAGTTCCCAGATCAGCATTAAAATCAGTCAGTGTGGTCGTTGTAGCACTCTTCACAGGTGCATTTTTCTGGAAATCCCACCAAAGCTTCTGTTGTTTATCATCACGGTAGGTTCCTATGATCTTATTGATATAATCACCTGCACGCGTATTGAGATAATCCGCATAATAATACTGCACATGCTCCTTCGTACCGCTGTCACCTGTGATATATGCATTTAACAGCTCTGACCCCGCAGGCATGGCTGTGGACTCTGCATTACTGATCAGCACACTGGCATAAGTACCTGTATAGGTGTCTGTCACACCCTCTGTCGTATACTTATATGCAGTATGAATCTTTATAAGCTCTGTGTTGTTGATCGTCGCTCCTCCGGCGCTATTCAGGGCTCCGATATCAACGATTCCATTATTGGTAAACGTTACCCCGCTGCCAATATTGATCTCTTCTGCAACAACCTGCCCTCCGGTGTGCACGGTCAGCGCAGCCCCTCCACTGGTGCTGCTTGTCCGGGCTTCAATCGTTCCGTTTCCCATCACAATACCACTGACCTCCATGTACGCCCCCGGCTCTATTACGATCCTGGAACCCTTATTCATAGAAAAACCACCGGAATATGCTGTACCCACCTGCGTCATCTTAGCATTCACGTAGAGTACCTTTCCAGACGGAATCGTCAGTGTATCTGTTTCGCTCATGGTCGCTTTTGCTGTTTGATCAATCGTGACTGAACGGTATGCCCGTAACGCCGCCTGCAGCTTCGCAGTTGTCACTTCATCTGCAGCTGTAAACGTATCCGGCACCGCCGTAAGTCCCAGAGTGCCCTCCTTGTACGTTACCATGCCCTGCACATTTACATAATCCGGCATAGATACCGTGCCATCTGCCGCGTTTATGCTGCAGTCCGGTACGAATTTATCTGCACTGGAGCACATACCCATACCTGTGTCACGCCAGAACACAGTTCCTGTCGCATCATCGGCACGGGCAATCACATAGCCATCGCCCGTATTGCTGATCTGGGCATTGAACTGACTCCCTCCAACCAGCTCCAACCCGGCGTTACCTGAAAGCAGAATCGTCTGATCAGGATGAATACTTCCAATACTAACATCTGATCCAATCGTCAATACGTTAGCAGCTACTTCCAGAGAATATTCTCCCAGCACCAAATATATACCATAATGGGCAGTAGATGATTGATCCTGCTTTACATCCAGTTCTACAGATGATTTCACCTGCACATTTCTGCAAAAACTTGCATTCACATTTCCTGTTTTTGCACGTCCGCACAAATAATTTGCTACTCTCTGATTTAAAACTGATGCATACACAAAATTTTCCGGCTCTGAAACATTCGTAGAAGGCGTTGTCTTCTCCCTCACAAGTAGTAGTCCTTCCGGCATTGCTTTGGACGCTGTTCCGCAAACGCATATTCCAAGCCCACACTCTTCATATGTATCTGTTCCGGCTGATGTATATGTTCCTTGCAATCCAATATAACCGGTATTATAAATCGTAGCACTGCCTTCGCTCTCTAATGCCTGCGCGTTTAATGTCTGATAGTTTGCATAATACGCACCGCTCATCAGATGTACGGTTCCACTTACGTTCAGTTCTCCATTATTACTTGCTTTTGAATCTGCAGCACAAGTCAGTTCTGTACAATTCAGCACTTTTCCAGAATCAAATTGGCCCTTTGCCATGACACGAATAGCTCCGGCAGTCGCGGTACCGTTAAAATTTAACTGTGTTTCTTTTCGTCCGTCACCCACCTGAATCGTTATCGATGTCGGAATTGACTGATCTCCATATATATTCAGTATTTTACCACCCGGAATCACAAATGCATCATCATCATTAAGCTTCAGTGTTGCACCCTCATCAAGCGTAATCACTCCATATTCCAGATATGCTTTCTGCAGTGTTTCAGCCGTCACTTCACCAGATAATGTTGTCGCACGTAACGGATACAGCTGATACAGACTGCCATCCGCATAATACATAATACCCTCTGTGATCACATATTCCGGCATTGCGATGCTGCCATCTGTGTTCATGCTACACCCCTGGATCGTATATTCCAGTGAGTTTGCGGTGATACCAAGATCTTTCTCTCCACTATACTGGAAACTCCATGTAACCTTTCCTGTAGCATCATCTGCACGCGCAATTCCATACCCGCCACCGTTGTTAGAAATCCAGGCACCATGTGTACCACCTAGCAGCTCAAGGCTTCCATTACCCGAAAGCAATACTGTCTGTCGGGAATTCTCACTTAAAATCTTGACATTATTGCCTAGAGTCAGTCCCCCACCATTTGATATCTGTAACGTATAGCTTCCCAATTGCAGCTCCAACCCATTAGAATTGCTTCTAATATTGACGGGCGATGCCACAATCAAATTTTTACAAGCGTATGCAGTAACAGTCTGCAGCTGCGAACGCTCTTCCAGATGGTCAGCTACATTCTGATTAAAACCAAATGAATATACACAGTTCTGTGACGCTGAAGAATCTTCTAACACCATCCAATCTTTCAAAAGCAATCGATCTCCTGGCATCGCAGTCGACTCGCCTTCACTGATGAGCGTTCCGACAGCGCCATCATCATAGCTGTCCGTTCCCTTGGAAGTATACGCACCACTCAGCTTGATAACATCTGAATTTATTATCTCAGCGCCGCCTTCACTGGTCAGATCTATTCCATTCATTTCGCCATGATTTTCATAGACTGCACCATTTGAAAGCTGCATAGTCCCATTCACATTCAGGCTATAATTATTGATTAGCTCCGAGCCTGTCCCACCAGTTAATCCGATACAGTTCAGCGTACCATGATCCTCTAAACGGCTTCCTGCTGACACATGGATCTCTCCTGCTGTCAATTCAGAGCCTTCTGTCACACATAACAGTGCCTGCTTACTTCCATCGCCTACCTGAATGGCTGTTCCGGTAGGGATACTTTGTGTTCCCCACACAACAAGCTCTTTGCCTGCCGGGATCAGAAGCTCACTCTCAGTCTGCGGAATCTGAAGCGTTGCATCCTCACGAATATGCACCTTGTCATATTCGCCAAAGGCTTCCTTTATTGTTGATAGCGTCACTTCGCCATACAAGGATGTTTCTGTCGGTTGTGTATTACACCGCAACATCGTCTGATCTGCTGTCAGCTCCAACGTTCCAGTTGCCACAGTCATAAAATTGGGAACAATCGGCTGTTGATTCTCATTCAGCGTTACACCCTCGATGATACGGCCATTTCCGCCCTCTGCGGCAACAAGCATATTCGGATTTTCCCACGTGATCGTGGATCCATTTGACACGGCAATCGCATAGCCTGATCCCATATTGTGGATGATCGCGTTGTTTGTCTCACTGACTCCCGTCATCTTCAAGTGTCCACCCTGCAGGGACATGGTGGGCTTGCTGCCACTGCTTGTGACATTGATGTCTCCATGCAGTGTCAATGTTCCGTCAGCAACACAAATCGTATATCCGGACATATACAGCTGCACGCCACCATGTATTCCTCCTGCACCTCGCACCGTAACATCAGAATTTACCGTAATATCCCGCTGGAACGATCCGCTGACATAACCGGTCGTTGAACGCTCATACAGATAATCTGCCACATACGCATTTAAAGATGATCCATATAAATAATTACACTTTATACTTGTACCGCTGGTGACAGCTCCCATTGAATCGACCATCATCAGTTCATCGTACAGCGCAGAAACCTTATCTCCACAGATCAACACCGCATCCTCTGAATAGGTATACGCTGCATCCGATGCATAAGTACCGGACAATTGGATGCACCCTGAATTTTTGACAGACCTCACTGTCAGTGTACGGACGCGGCTGCTGAGCGCCGCCGCATCATTCATATCTGCTGCCGTGATCGTTCCATTATTTGCAAGGGTGCTTCCCTCTCCAAGGCTGATCGTTCCCTCGCCCGAAATACTGCCATTGACAGCCAATGTCTTATTGGACGGGATCAGCAGCTGCTCACCTGCGTCTAACGTCACCGCACCCTCAAGTATCACCTCATCGTTTTCCGCCAGTGCCGCGTTCAATTGTGCAAATGTGACATTTCCTGTCAGCGTTGCTCTTGTCGGGTCTTTCGGCGTGTCTGGCTCTTCCGGCATACCTGGATCGACAGGCGTATCCGGCTCGGGCTCTTCCGGTGTCCCCGGGTCGACGGGCGTTTCCGTTTCGGGGTCATCTTTTCCCGGCTCTTCCGGTGTCGGATCCTCCGGTTTTGGATCACTCGTTCCCGGATTGCCCGGCGCCGGATCCACCGTCACAGAACCGCCACCTGACGGAATCGTCTGCTCCGGCTCTTTTTCTTTCTCCTCTTCCTTTTCAGACTCCTTCTCCGGATCTTTTCCGGCTTCTTCGGCTTTTTTTGCCTCCTCAAGCACAACCTCAAGCTTTTCAACCTTAAGTTCGGTCGTTTTCTCGATCTTTTCCTGCAGAACCGGGTCTTTCACGATCTCCTGAATCGCAAAAACAGGCACCTTTTCCTCTGTCATCTTTTCGACAGTAATCTTCTTCACCGGCTCTTTTTCGCTCTCTCCCGGCTTGCCACCGCCCGAAGTCTCCTTTTTCGGCTGCACCACAATTGTAGCCGTCTGTCCACCCTGAATCGTTGTGGCATTCTCTCCGGAACCGAGCGTCACTTTTCCCTCCAGGAGATACAACCTTGATGTCGTGGATGTCACATGCTCAACGATACCGCAGGTTCCACGGATACCTGTCACCATCGTTGAGGTGCGGACATTCATGCTCTCCTTTTCTGTCAGTGGCTGACTGACATTAAAAAACAGCTTGCCGCTCTTTACGAGAAGCTCCAGTTCCTTTCCATTCTGACGCAGCGTTGCCAGTGTACTCTGATCCAGTTTTACCGCTTTCGCACTGTCCAGACTGACATAGGCATAGCTTTTCGCCTTTGTTTCAAGCGTATTGCCGTTATAGAGACGCATGCCGCTCGTAATCCTGCGCGCCGTCCCGTTCTGTGTTTTCAGCGAAACCGTGCCCTCTGTCTTTTCCAGCTTCATCGTTGTTGCACGCGCTGTCGCCGCAAACGCTGGTGCAACCGAAGTCAGCACCATTGCACACGTAACTGCAACCGCTGTCAGAACGCTCGCAGCCCGTTTCCATCTGTTCGTATTCTGTCTTTTTTTCATTCCTGCTCCTCTCTGCTCCTCTCATCAGAAACCCATGCATTGCTCTGCTCAAATAAATTCAAAAGATCTGCATCTATCTGCCCCTGATCCGCCATCTGATGCAGGATCCGGAACGCGTGTTTCGCAGGCATCGGCTTTTTGTATGGCCGGTCGATAGCCGTCATCGCCTCAAATACATCCAGAATCGTGAGCAAACGCACTTCTGTACATATCTCATTCCCCTTTAATCCCCTCGGATAACCACTGCCATCCAGCAGCTCATGATGCTGCGGTGCCCATTCAAGCACATCCTTATAGTCATCTCCGAGCGTCATCTGTTCCAGCATCATGCGCGTTTTCTCCACGTGATCCTGCATGATCTTTCGCTCCGCCTGTGTCAATGTTCCCTTGCGTATCAGCAGCTGTTCTTTCTCTTCCGGTGTGATCCACAGCTGTATATTACCGTCCTCATCCTCATAAGTACGCTCTGCCAGACGCTCCACCTGCTCTGCCAGCTCATCCGTAAGATAGCCGATCCCATTGACCTTTACCACCAGTTCCTCTGCCTGTTTGATCTCTGCCAGACATTGTTCATACACTTCATCATCAAGCCGCCCTTCCAGCCGGGCGATCCGCGTCAGCAGACGGATCTTTTGCAGCCGGTTCATGACCAGAAAATAATTTCCAGCCAGCCGGTCCTGCTTATCCATAATTTCAAGTGGCGTGATCAGTTTTCCGATATCATGCATCCAGACACTCATCAGAAATTCCTGTATTTTTTTCTCGTCGAATCCCCAAACTGCATGTTTTTCCTTCAGCCAGGAGATAAAACGCGTTGCATAGGTAACCATATTTTTCGTATGGTTCGCATTGTAAGGCGTTCTTGCATCGATCGCCGTAGACATTACCTTGACATAGGAATCCAGCATTTCGCGGATCTGATGGGCATAATTCATATTTACGAGACAGATCGCCGCCTGCGAGCCCATCGCCAACAGGATCTGCTCATATTCCTCCCGAAAGGGGATGATCTCCCCCTCATCATCCAACGCATTGATCAGCTGGACAACGCCGATCACATGTTCCTTATCGTCCTCCAGCGGCACAACCATCATCGACTGTGTGTGATACCCGGTCATCGCATCATAATTCTTCGGTCCGGAAAAATCATACCGCTCACTGCGATATACATCTGGTATGTTGATCAATCTGCGGTATAATACTCCGCACGCGCAGACGTTTTTCTCTGACAAAGGCACCGGCGGCAACGTTGTCTGATTCTCCCCCACACCCTCGTGGATACCTTTGGACCGCGTGATCATGATCTTAAACTCCAGCGCATCTCCGTTATTGATATACAGCGTTCCGCCATCACAACGTGTCATGTCCATGGCTGCTGTCAGTATCTGGTCTAACAGCCGCTCCCTATCCTTTTCCTTTGAAAATGCAATACCGATATTCAATATTTTCTGCAGTGTATCGTTTTTCATAATGGGATGACCTCTCCCTCTCTGGCATAAGAAATATTGTCCCGATATTGCTGCAGGCTTTTTTCCATCTCATACAGCTGCGCATCTGTGTGGTTCGGTGCATGATGGAAAAACAATCCCCGCGCCGCCCCGCTGGCTGTGATGATCTGCGCGGAGGTTCTCATGCCCGGATGTCCAAACCCCCTGCACCGCTCGTATTCCTCATCCGTATATTGCGCATCCAAAACAAACAGGTCTGCGTCTGCCGCAAAACGTTCCAGCAGGCGTCCCGTTCCCTCGTCCGGATCACAATCCGTAGCATAGACAACGCTGTGTGCGTCCCAGTTTGCACGAAATGCCAGCGCGCCGCCCGGATGCGTCACTGGAAATGACGCAACCACAAGCGGGTTTTCTGCCTGACCTTCCTCCCGCAAGATCACCGGCTGCGTGCCAATGCTGCGATAGTCCAGCTTTGCGCGAAACGAGCTGGGTCCCACGGGCCACAAGGGCTCCGCCATCATCTGCTGGAACACCTGAGGGATTTTCTCTCCGTTTTTCGCATAAAAGACCACTTCTGCAGTCTCATCGTACATCATGGGACTCATCGGTATCCCCATCAGATGATCCAGATGAAAATGTGATAAAAAAACATGCACTTTCCTATGTTCTTTCCACACGCTCTGCGGAAGATTCAATAAACCACTTCCCGCATCAAACACCACTGCCTGTGAATCCGTCTCCAGCAAAACGCATGATGTCGCTCCGCCATAGATTGCATATTGCGTCCCGCTGACCGGAATACTTCCCCGCGCTCCGAGAATCGTCACCTGGTTTTTTTTCACTGTCACTCCTCCAAATTTTGACATAAGGTGTCACCGCAGGTGATGAAGTCCTTATGCCTGTTCTATTTTCATAGTTGACTTTACACTACTCCATTTTAGCATACATATATTTAGAATATCATAGTTTGATAACAATGAAAACACTATCTTTCACTGTTTTTGGTGCAGTTCACTCGTACCCCGTTCCAGCAACCTGTTTTTTCCAGTATAAGTAATCTTTATCAATCAAATACTAAAGCAAGAATATGATTCACACCTGCACAGGTGCCAAAAGGAGGTTTGGATAAAATATGCGAAAAAAGATCAGACAGGGCTCTTACGACAATGTATGCGGGCACAAAATGTCCTACAAGGATATTTTTGACCAGTCACTCTACGATGAAACTATATATGAAGAAGACCCGGATCTTCAGTATTCCGCCATTTCTGAAGGAGCGGATGCCAAAGATATTTACCGGCACATTTCACGGGAATTGCCGCCGAGATGCCTTGGAAAACGTGAAGAGCTGACCGAGGCGCAAAAGCTCTCAAAGCTCGGAGCATCTTCCACGAAAGCCAGATAAGGAGAATCCATCATGACACAGGAACTTGTTCACACGTTCATCTTATCCGTCACATCGCTGGTCATTCTGTTTTTACTGACAAAGCTCATGGGCTACCGTCAGATGTCCCAAATGAGTCTTTTTGACTACATCAACGGCATCACCATTGGCTCCATAGCCGCAGAGCTGGCAACAAATCTGGAGGATTATCACCGCCCGCTTCTGGCAATGATCATCTATGGCCTGACTACCGTACTCCTGTCCATGCTCGCGGAAAAATCCATCTGGGCAAGGCGCTTTTTTAACGGAAAGCCTCTGGTTCTTCTCCATCACGGCACGCTTTACGAGAAAAATCTGAAAAAAGCAAAAATCGATCTTAACGAATTTCTCGAACAATGCCGTGTCAGCGGTTATTTTGATATATCCAAGCTCCAGGCTGTCATTTTGGAGGGAAATGGCAGACTCAGCTTTCTGCCAAAGGCTGAGGAGCATCCCGTCACGCCTGCAGACCTGAATTTAAAACCGGAAACGGAGGATCTGACGGCTGCCCTTGTACTTGATGGAAGGATCATGGAACACAATCTGCATCATTCAGGGAAAGAAAAAAAGTGGCTCACGGCACAGCTTAGCGCCCTCGGATATCCGGACGTCAAGGATGTACTGCTTGCCACCTGTGATCTGAATAATAAGCTGACCGTATTTGCCAAAAATAAAGATCAGCATTCAGAAGATATATTAAATTAGTAGGACAGAACCTCTGCCCCGTCCTCAGTGACGAGTACCATGTACTCCCACTGGGCGGAGGGCATACCATCCTCCGTATATGCGGTCCAGCCGTTGTCATCATCAATAAAGATGTCTACTTTGCCCATATTGACCATCGGCTCGATCGTAAAGATCATTCCGGGAACCATAAGCATCTCTTCTCCCCGTCTGGAATTGTAGCTGACCCACGGATCCTCGTGGAATTCTATGCCGACACCGTGTCCGCCGATCTCCCGCACAATCGTATAACCGTTTGCATAGGCATGATCATGGATCGCCTGCCCCATATCTCCCAGAAATCCCCAGGGCTTTACCTCTTTGAGACCGATGTCGCAGCATTCCTTTGTGACCTCTACCAGCCGCTTTTTCTCCGGACTGACTTCACCGATGCAGAACATACGGGAAGAATCGGAAAAATAGCCATTCAGGATCGTAGAGCAGTCTACGTTGATGATATCGCCTTCCTTCAACACGACCTTCTCGTCCGGAATTCCATGACAGACCTGGTTGTTAATGGATGTGCAGACACTCTTTGGATAACCCTGGTAATTCAAGGGAGCGGGAATACCGCCCATCTTCGTCGTCAGATCATATACCCAGTCATCAATCTGCTGCGTGGTAATGCCCTCTTTGATATGCTCAGCCACATAATCCAGCACTGCAATATTGATCTTTGAACTCTGACGGATGCCCGCGATCTGATCCTGATTTTTGATGATCGAGTGGTCGGGAACAATGTGTCCTGCGTCCTGTATCCTCTGGATCTTTTCATCCATCCCCATATGGCACTGTTTATATTTTTTGCCACTTTTGCACCAGCACGGATCATTTCTCCCAATTCGGATCTGTTTTCTCATTGATACCATGTTGATTCGGTTTCGTTGCATGTTCATTTTTATCTGTCTCCTCTAGTTTCATATTTTTTCGTTATTGATCCAGCGTAACATGCCCCATGGAAACCCCTTCCCAAATCCGGTCTCTGATCTTGTATGTATGCGCTTCCAATAATGTTTCATATGCGGCACCATCCGCATTGTAGTCCTCCTCCAATGCATCCTGCATCGCCGCATACAGCTGCTGGCATTTCTGCGCCAGCGCCATCCGCAGCAGATCCTCTGTCAGCTCCTCTTGTGTAATGCCAAGCCGTTTCTGGGCTTTTTCTCCCAGATCCATCCAGAAATCCTCACTGCGTCCTGTGGCATAATCGATCTCATCCTGATCCAACTCCATGCCAAGCTCGCCTGCCATCCCATAAAAAATGAGATCGTGGATCGCCTGACTCATGGCCTCATCCCGCGCCTGCACCCGCATAAAATGGCCATTGATATGCGTATTCCAGTAGGCATTTGGATTGGATGCATCATAAACTAATGCCTGCTCCTGAATGATCTGTTCCTCATAAGCCACATAAAATGCCAGCTCACGGAGGGGATATTTCTGACCGTCCAGCTCCAGCACCGTGTCATCCAGATGCTCGTTAAAGGTAATCGTCTTTATACGGGGGCCGCAGCCCTCCAGTCCGAACAGCGCACAGACAAGCAGCACTGCTGCCAGACACCTGCCTATCCGCTGCGCAATATGGTGTTCTCTCATCACATTCACCCCGGTTCATTCGTACTGCTATGTACCCCACAGCTTCCGCGCCCGCAACCACGCATGTTACAGGACACGGCGCACTGCGAGGATCGTCCGGTAAGTAGCATTCTGTGTAGCGATACCCACCGCAGAGCTCTGCGCACCCACGATACGGCCGCCTCCAATATAGATTGCCACATGACCGCTATAACAGATCAGATCTCCCGGCTGTGCGTTGCTGTAGCTGACACCTTGTCCGCAGCTGCGCAATGCATAAGAGCTATGGGGAAGACTGATGCCAAAATGTCCAAAAACACTCATCACAAAACCGGAGCAGTCTGCACCGTTTGTCAGGCTGGTTCCGCCCCAAACATAAGGATTTCCCACAAACTGCATAGCAAAATTAACTACTTCCTGACCGCTGACATTCGTCTGGTAGCTGGGATTTGCCCCTCCATCATCCACACTGCCACCGGAACTGCTGCCGGAGCTTTCCCCCGAACTGCTGCTCTGTTGCTGCTGTTGTTGTTGCTGCGCCAGTGCCTCCTGTCTGCGTCGTTCTTCCTCCTGACGTTTCAGCTCCTCCTGGCGTCTTAATTCTTCCTGACGTCTGCGTTCCTCTTCCTCAGCGGCGATCCGCGCCTGCTCTGCAACGATGATGTCGTTCTGTTCCTTGATCGTCTCTTTATATTGTGCCGCAAGCGCCTCTGCCTGTGCCAGCTTTGTGTCAAAATCATCCATGGTGGCACGCTTTTTCGTCAGCATCGTCTGCAATTCCTCGGACTGGTGCTCCTGATTTTCTTTTAATGCCACCATGTCCTGCTGTTCCTGCTCCAATGTGTCCTTTAACTCTGCCACCTGCTCAACCGTCTCCTGATACTCGGTCAGCATCGTCCGGTCATAGTCATAGATCTGGTTAAAATATTCCACACGGTTCAAAAAGTCCGCCATACTTCCCGCACCAAGCAATGACTCCACCAGCGCATTATCCCCCCGCTCATACATAAAACGGATCCGCTTTTTCATGCTGTCATATTGCTTATCTGCCGTCTTCTGCGCCTCTTCCAGATCTGATTCTGCCTGCTCGATATCTGCCTCCTTCTGTGCAATTTCATCCTTTAAGACCTCAATATCCAGAAGAAGTGCCACAAGCTCTGAATCCAGTGAATCAATCTCCTGCTGTAATGTATTCTGTTTTTTCTCTATATCAGAAATCTTACTGTTTGTCTGGTCAAGCTGCTCATTTGCCTCATTGATCTTATTTTGTGCGTCCCGGATGGCAGATGCTCCGATATTCTGAGACATGCCTCCCGCCAGTGCAACTACCAGTGCAGCTGCAATAATCCTCTTGCCTTTTTTCTCTCGTATCATTCTATTTGTTCCTCCTGTGAAACCCCTTGCAGTCGGATGCAAAAATCCATTTCAAACCCTCAACTGTATGCGGAAAATCAATTTTTCCGCATACAGTAATAGTATAACACGCCCACCTGCGAATTTCAACCAATGGTCTTTACGATCATAAGCTTATCCTTTGGATGAACCGTCTCATCTGCAAGCCCGTTCTGCTCCATTAACTGCCTCATTGTCACCCGGTGCGCCTTGGCGATATCCCACAGTTTTTCGCCATTTTTCACAATATATCCGATCATTCCAGGCTGCATCCGAAGCTGCTTTTCATCCATCTCTGATACATCGATTTTTTCCACATTTTTCACATGGAGATTTTCAAAAATGATCACACAAAGACGGATCTGTGCCTTGCACTCTACCTGGCTCTGGTCGATCAGCGCCGTTGTCAGCTGGTCAATCCCTGCCTCCAGTTCATAGCTGATATCTGACATCTCCGGCAGAAGCCCCGGCACCTCGATCACTTCGGAAAACGGCAGCGTTTCATCTACGGTCATAAGGGGCATCTCATCATTGGCAGCGATATAGAGCAGTTTCATTTTCAGTATTCCGGACACCTCCAGCCTTCCCTCCGCAGGAGTCACCTCTTCCACCTGCACATTTCCCGCGCAGGAACAGATCTGTAGCACCTGTGCGGCAGTATCCAGCTTCATCCGCTCATTGATCCGAAACCGTGAATCATTTTTTACGAGCAGATGCTGCAGCGTCACATCCTCTCTGACACAGTTCAGATCCCGGTCTGTGGCATATGCATCCTGCAGCAATGTCAGTGTCTGCTCCTGCCATAATGTATAATCCACCTCCAGCATTGCCGAAAGCTGCAGCATGCGTTCCTCTCCGTCAAAATCCTCCGCCGCCTCAAGTTCTCCGCTCAGCAGCCTCACACGCACCCACGAAAGCAGCTGCGGATCTGCCTCCTCCGCGTCCACCTGCGTCTGCAAGGGCACCGCCAGTTCCAGGCACTGCAGCTGTCCTGATTCCTCCGTCCCCAGATAAACCATATGTACAAACAATTCCCCACCCAGCTCGATCTTCCCGTCACTTAACCTGCTTTCCACGCCCCGCGGCTGAATGGAATACCACAGGATCTCCCGGATTCCCGGCTTATTGGAGGGCAGAGACACCTCTGTGCGGAAACGGCTTGTATCTTTTTTCTGACCCAAAAGCTCCAGCGCCTCGATCTCCTCCCGAAGCACCTGCACATGTTCTCCCGGACTGCCGCTAAGGTCTGTCGCCAGTGCATGCACGCAGGGCTGCCGCAGCTGTAATTGCATGGTGATCAGTGATCGTATCTCCAGCTTTCGGGAATTGATCAGGCCAATAGACAGATCCTCAATTTGCGGATCCACATAGACCAGGTCATATTCCCCTGCTCCCTCCATCCGTACATTTTCCTGAAAGGGGATCTCTCCCTGAAGATTTCCGAAATAACTGTCCTCACCATTACTCCGATAAAGCACCTCAAAGTGCAGTACTCCCCGCAGACGCACGAGATCCGTTTCCACCTTGATCTCCTCCATGCGTACCTGCCCTTTGTCTTCAATGATCTTTAAAATGTCCGGCTTATACTCCGCCAGATTGTAGTCGTCGTCCAGTGTGATCTGTGTGATCGCTTTGCCTTTTTCGCAGATCACGTGAATCTGGCGGCGTTCACACTCTAAATATTCTGCTGCTTCCATACAAAAAGACCTCCATTTTTGACTTACTTAACTATAAGTATTCAAAAATGAAGGTCTTTATGCGAATCTAACCGATTCTTTTTTGCATAAGTGTGTATTGCCCTTCCAAAGCAATTAACACAATTTCATTCGGATATCTCTGGTAATGATATCAGTGTAGGAAAAGGACAGAAGCTGCGGTGGATTTTGTCCATCGGTGCTGTCTACAAGAATAGTAAATACACTGGGATAAGCGTTCTGAATGACACCCTCCTGGATATCGACCTTGTTGCGTCCGCGATCTAACTGAATCACAACCTTGTTGCCACAACGCTGGTGCACAGAAGCACGCACTTTGTTGATTTCAGATTGTTTCATCCTTATTCCTCCCTTATGCTGTTTTGAATTCTTTCATAGCTGTTCAGTTTCCCCCTCTTTGATGCAAAAATTCATTTTAAATTGCACACCTGGATCATATTCTCACGCTCGCAGCAACCATATGCTTCAAGCCGAACAGGGTATTCGACAGCCAGGACTAGTATACCACAACATCTAGTGTTGTGTCAATCTCCAAAAATCACTCAAACACAACATTTTGTTCACCACACAGCAGTTTTACCACTATATATGGATATGCACTTGTGGTCTCATCCCCCGTGTTTTCGCCACCTCCGACGAGTTGCGTATCAAAGACGATCCCGTCATCCGTGTAATACAATTCCAGAACCTGTATACTGCTGCCTCCCGGCTGCGGGCCATAGCCCCTCACGATATAGAGAGCCCCATCATCCGCATAAGTCAGTTTCATATCCTCTGTTTTTTCAGCTTCAATCTGTTCCATCAGCTCCTGTGGAATATCCTCCTGTGCCACCAGTGTATATTCCGGTTCCGACAGCTTCTGACGCTCCCCTGTTTCTATACTACAGCCAGCAAACAGACACGCCAAAAGACCTGCCAACAACACCATTCTCTTTTTTTTCATATTTTTCATTGCACCCTCCCTCTCATTTACATATTGTCAGATTGGTAAATTTTATGTTATAATTTTTTAATATATATGTGAGGTTATAAATTATGATTCGTACATTTTTTGTAGTATTGTTTGTATTTTTGTATCTGATCCTGGGAATTCCCGTTCTCGGCATTTTCTGGCTGATCTCCAAAAATGAAAAATGGAAGGCATCCGCTGCCCTTGCCCAGCTGCGTCTTGTGCAATGGGCATTCCGGTGCATTTGCGCGATCTCAGGCGTAAAGCTGACGGTGATCGGCGAGGAACAGGTTCCCACGGATGAACCGGTTCTCTACATCGGCAACCACCGCAGTTATTTTGACATCGTGATCTCCTATGCGCGCTGTCCGCGTCTGACCGGATATATCGCCAAGGACAGCATGTTGCAGATCCCGCTGCTCTCCACGTGGATGAAAAGGCTCAACTGCCTGTTTATCAATCGTGATGATATCAAAGAGAGCTTAAAGACGATCCTTGCCGGCATTGAAAATGTAAAAAACGGAATTTCCATGTGTATCTATCCGGAAGGCACCAGAGGTAAGGGTGCCGACGAGCTGGAGATGCTTCCCTTTAAGGAAGGCAGCTTAAAGATTGCTGAAAAAACCGGCTGCAAGATCGTTCCCATGGCGATGACCGGCTCTGCCGATATTTTTGAAAAGCACATTCCCTATATCCGCAGATCGCGTGTCATTCTGGAATACGGTGCACCCATTGATGTGAACACACTTTCCAAAGAAGAGAAAAAGAAGCTTGGAAATTATTGCCAGACCGAGATTGCACAGATGTTGAAAAAGCATAAAGAGATGTAATAGATAGAAAAATTGCAGACAAAAAGAGAAGCGATATCCCGATACCATTTGCCCGTACGAGCCTGACGAGTGAAAGGGCAATCGAGTAGCGGGATCGCTTCTCTTTTATTTTTTGTTATTTATTTTTCTTCCGTCAGTGCCTTCACGATCCTCGGATAGTCCATAAAGTGTGATGCCTTTACGAGTATTGTATCACCCGGCTGCGCAAATTCACACACCCGCGCGCACAACGTCTCCACATCAGTACCAAAATAGTCATACTGTGTCGTAAAATCAGGATATTCACAGACACCGCGCACCAGCTCCCGGGAGAGCTCACCTGCCGCAAACAACCAGTCGATCTGCTTTTTAGCCACATAAACTCCCACCTCATAGTGCAGCTGCTTTTCATCTGCTCCCAACTCACCCATATCGCCCAGCACAGCGATGGTACGTCCTTCCCCCTGTGCCAGCACATCCAGAGCAGCCTTCATCGATACCGGGTTTGCATTATAGCAGTCATCAATGACAAGATAGCCACCGGCTTCGATCAGGTTGGTGCGCCCGCCGATCGTGCGCGCCGCCTCGATGCCTGCACAGATCTCTGCCTCAGACAGTCCCATCGCCAGACCGACTGCCGCTGCTGCCATTGCATTGTACACGTTATGCGCTCCCGGTATTGCCACATGCACACGATGAGTACTCTGCGGCATATGCAGATCAAAATCAATTCCCCTAAGGCCCCTGTTTTCAACTGCATCCGCAAAAATCGCTTTTTTGTCATAAGCAGCACCATCCGGCCTGGTCTCACCCATGCCATAAAATACCGGTGCTTTTCCCTGCACCTTTGCCACCGTGCACAATTTGTCGTCATCGCCGTTCAATACTACAGTGGCATTGTCCCTCAAATAATCAAATACCTCTGTTTTTGCCTTTAAAATGCCGTCTCTCGTGCCCAGATTTTCCAGATGGCAGATACCGATATTCGTGATCACAGACACTCTGGGTCTCGCGACTGCTGCCAGACGGCTCATCTCGCCAAAATCAGAGATACCCATCTCAAGTACCGCAACCTCATGCTCCTGCCGCAAGCCAAAAACGGTGAGTGGCAGACCAATCTCATTATTAAAATTACCTGCGGTCTTATGTACGAGGTATTTCTGCGATAATACCGATGCGATCATTTCCTTGGTGCTGGTCTTGCCAACGCTTCCCGTTATGCCGACCACCGGAATATCCAGCTCATCGAGATAGAGCACAGCCAGCTGTTTGAGCGCTTCTTTTGAGGAATCCACCAGCAGACATACGCCCTCTGCCTGCTCCGGCTCACGCTCACACACCACCGCAAAGGCACCCTTTGCAAATACCTGCGGGATAAAATCATGACCATCCACGCGCTCTCCCGGCAATGCCACAAAGACAAATCCTTCCTTCACCTGACGGCTGTCAATGACGATACCAGCCGCCTCTGCCTGCCCGATCGTCTTTTGATCTGCCGGGGCACCACACAAACGCGCATGGCATGCCTGTTCCATACGCTCTAATGTCATACCTTTCATGAACATTTCTCCATTTTCTTTAAAGATATCTGAATCAGCTGCTCGCACAGCTCATGATAACTCACACCCATCGCTGCCGCCTCCTGCGGGATCAGGCTGGTAGGTGTCATGCCGGGCAGCGTATTTGCTTCCAGACAATACATACGTCCATCATCATCCATCAGGAAATCCATACGGGAATAGGTGTCCAGACCGATCACCTTTGCCGCCAGCTCTGCGTAGCCTTGCATTTCCTTTGTCTGTACCTCGGGAAGCATCGCCGGACATGTCTCTATCGTGCTGCCTGCCTGATATTTGTTTTTGTAATCATAAAATCCACTGATCGGTGCGATCTCAATGATCGGCAATGCTTTACCGTCAATTACGCAGATCGAAAACTCTCTTCCCTGAATATACTGCTCGACAACCACTTCTTCCTCCCAGCGAAATGCCTCTTCCAGTGCCTGCTCATATTCCTTTTGATCATTGACGATCGACACTCCGATACTGGATCCGCCACAGCAGGGCTTTACCACGCACGGGAAGCCCGGCTGCTTGGCAGTCTCCACACCTTTTTTCACTGAAAATCCACGGGGTACAGGTACACCGCCTGCTGCCAGCACTTTTTTTGTCAATTCCTTATTCATCGCGATCGCGCTGGACAAATAATCAGAACCTGTATACCGGATACCAAACAGGTCAAAGGCTGCCTGAATTTTTCCATTTTCCCCATTTTCTCCGTGCAGTGCCATAAATACAATATCTGCCATCTGACACAATGCGATCACGTTCGGCCCAAAAAAACAGTCTGACTGGTCTGCCCGGGACGCCTTGACTGCTGCCAGATCCGGTACTGTCTCTGCGATACCACTCACCGTCACACTGACCTCCTCTGATCGTTCAAACCAGTGTTCCACGTCATTTCCCTCACGCCCCATAAAAACATCCATCAGGATCACTTTATGACCGTTCTCTCTCAAAGCCTTACACACATTGCTTCCCGTTACAAGTGATACATCCCTCTCCGGACTCAGTCCGCCTGCTAAAACTACGATATTCATATTTTTCTCCTATCTGCCTGTTCCGGCTGTTTCATCATATCCAGCCACAACAGCGCTTCTATTTCTTAAAAGTATATGCATTTTTTTCTTTCTCCTATCCTACTCCTTTTGGTAATGGATGACAAGTCTTTTTCTGCCACGTTACCGGAACGCGGCAGCGCCAAATTCATGGCTCATGTACGTCTTTGGCACGCCGCCTGCGAAAAAAGCCTGCTACGGTTTGAAATGTAACCCTGTAAACCGCAACAGGTTATTCTTTAAAAGCTCCAGCTCCACTGGTCCTTCCGCCTCTTCGCATTCTGTCAGCATCCCGCGCAGCACATTCATCCGGGAATATGCCTTTTGGGCCGCTGCCGTCTCCCTCAATTCAAAAAGCACATTGCTGAGATTGCCATACAATGCCGGCAGCGGCACTAACAGCCCGGTATTCAGACAGCAGTTGATTCCTGTATCGCAAAGGAGGCGCGCCGGATAAATCAGCCCACTGCTCATCTTCACTACTGCCAGATTGTTACAGACAACCGGCAAAAGATAACGAGCCATCTCACCACCCACATGCCACTCCTGCAGATATTCATACACGCGCTCTAAGATCCGGTTCGCAGATTCAAAGCTCTCCATATAATAGAACTGGGTAGCTATGCTGTTCAAAATATACAGTTCCAGATAAGTGTACGTCCGGCGTCTGGCAGTTTCATTATACAATTCCTCTAACGGCATGGACATTACCAGTATCTCCATCAGCTCCAGCAGTAATACCGCGTGATCCGTACCGTTCCCCATACGTTCTGACACACGTACATATGCATAAAACTGCTCCTCAAACAGGGAACCGCTCGTTCTATTTTCTTTCGCCAGCGTCAGCACACGTTCCCAACTCTTCATCGCCAGAAGCTCCTCCGTCAGTGCAAATCCAGTAAAAAAGCAGCCAGAATCCTTCAGCCTGCGGAAGATTGCTTCCGCAACATGACCTGAAGGCATCTGTCTGCCCTTTTCAATCTTTGCAATGGAACTGACGGAGCATATACCTGACGCCAGTTCCTCCTGTGTCATGTGCAACCGATCACGCAATTCTCTGATCACATCGCCCAATCTATAATATACCATGTTCATATCCTCCCCCAGATGTATGTAATGTAACCAGTATAGCCAGCACCATACAGGGAGAATATTTTCAATTTGTGTACTTTTTCAACCATTTTTGCCAAAAATTTTCAAAATGAAAACATTTTTATTTTCGACTGTTCTCGACAAAATTATGTGAACTGCACACAATTCTTTGCTCCTGTGAGCGCAACGATCACTTCACAGCTTAAAATTCCGGTTCGATCAGACCGTAGCTCTTATCCTTACGTCTGTAAACCACATTAACCTCTCCTGTCTCTGCATTGCTGAATACAAAGAAATTATGTCCCAGAAGCTCCATCTGCACACATGCGTCCTCCGGAAACATGGGCTTCATACCAAACTTCTTTGCACGAACGATCCGAATCTCCTCCTCGTCCGCTACTTCTTCCTCTACAAATTCCTTACGAAGACTGTCGGTATTCTGCTGCTTGTTGATCAATTTTTTGCGATATTTTTTCAACTGTGCCTCGATGACATCCACAACAAGGTCGATCGTCACATACATATCATCACTCTGCTGCTCGGCACGGATGATATGACCCTTCATAGGAATCGTGACCTCCATTTTCTGTCGATCCTTTTCTACGCTGAGTGTCACGTTACATACAGTCTCCGGAGTAAAATACTTTTCCAGCTTTGCGAGCTTGTCTTCTACTGCAGCGCGAAGTCCCTCTGTCACATTGATGTTTTTTCCACTAATTGTTATTCTCATAAATGACCATCTCCTTTGAGATTTATTTTACATCATGACGTGCTCTGCCATGATCTACCTGCGATGCAAATCAATCCTGCACAGCTATTGACTCACTTCACTTGTAGTAATATAATTTTACCAAATAATCTCTTTCAAAACTAGTCTTTTTGATATAAAATATATAAAAAATATATAAACTTTAGGAGAAAATCATGAAATCAAAAACGATATTGATCACTGGTGCCTCCCATGGCATCGGAAAGGCGATTGCCGCTCGTTTCGCCTCAGAAGGCTTCTCTCTCGTATTAAATTGCAAAAATGACATTGAACTTCTGCAGGACTACGCAGACAGGCTCAGCCGCACCTGCGGGGTACAGACGCTGGCCATTCCCGGTGACATCAGTGACCACTCTTTTGTATGCGATATGTTCGCCCAGATACACGATACCTTTGACGGAGTCGATGTACTTGTCAACAATGCAGGTATTTCCCACATCGGACTGCTCACCGATCTTTCCATTGAAGACTGGAACCGTGTGATCGCCACCAATCTGACCAGTGTCTTTTCCTGCTGCCACGAAGCAATTCCCTATATGGTGCGCCGCAAATCAGGCAGCATCATCAACATTTCCTCTGTGTGGGGCAATGTGGGCGCTTCCTGCGAGGTGGCATACTCAGCCTCCAAGGGCGGTGTCAACAGCTTTACAAAAGCTCTCGCCAAGGAGCTCGCTCCCAGCAATGTCACCGTCAATGCCATCGCCTGCGGAATTATTGATACACGCATGAATGATTGCTTTGATAAAGAGGAGCGCAACGAACTGGAAAAAGAGATCCCTATGGGACGCTACGGGGAACCCCAGGAGGTGGCTGCACTCGCCTGGCAGCTAGCTTCTGCACCGACCTATCTGACCGGTCAGATCCTGACGATCGATGGCGGCTGGCAATAACGTGTGACCATTCCCTGCTAGCAACATTTTTTCGTGTCATCCAATCATGTTTTCCGAGCCCGGCGGCGGTGGCTTCGACCTGTTTTGTTCACATTATGAACTATGCTCTTTAAAAAAAGAAAGGACGCGGCGGTTTTGGACCAGAACGGCCGCGAACCGCTGCGAAAGGGCATTAGCATAATGGAAGCAACGATTCAGCGCATCCGCGAACTCATGAAACAGCAACACATTTCCCAGAGAACTCTTGCAGAGGTACTGCAAGTCTCCCGCACTTCTCTTAACAATTATCTCACCGGCAAACGGTGGCTAAGCCTTGATCTGCTCTGTCAGATCAGCCGTTATCTGGATACCTCCACTGATTATCTGCTTGGTCTTTCCAATCAAAAGCACCCTTCCCGTCTGCCTGACGATGAACAGGTGCTGCTGGAGATGTACCGCACACTTTCCTCCCAGGCAAAGCGCTGTGCCACCAACCAGCTGCAACAATTAACGCAATTGTGCAGACTGTGGCAGAAGCAGCAATAGTGTCGTATCCGGTCAAAAAAACACCACCTTGCTACACATTTTCCTGCATAGCGGGTGGTGTTTTTAAAATGTTTCATTTTATAGTATACCAGTCTAGTCGTTGCCAAGTGACTGTGACTTGCGCACCTGTGTGGTCTTGTTGTAGCAAGAGAAGATCTCGTCCACTTCCTTTTCATCCTGCTTCGGTGAGATCAGGCTGACAACGGGCACAATAACAAGTCCTGCGAGCATCGCAAAAGCACCACAGTTGATCGGTGACTGCAGCAGTGTCGGGAAAGAACTACGCACAAGCATATTCAATACCATAATGCCTGCACCAAAGACAAAGCTGACCCATACAGACAGCTTTGTGGTCTTTTTCCAGTACAATCCGTAGAGGAACGGTGCAAGAAACGCACCTGCCAGAGCTCCCCAGGAAACACCCATGAGCTGTGCGATAAACGTCACATTGTTTGTATACTGCACAATCGCAATCACTACAGAAATCGCAATAAATACCACGATCAGCACGCGGATGCAAAACAGCTGCTTTTTCTCATCCATCTTTTTGATCACGTGGTTTTTCAACACGTCGATGGTCAGCGTAGAGCTGGAAGCGATAACCAGTGATGAAAGCGTTGACATGGACGCTGAAAGGACAAGGATCACAACCAGTCCGATCAGAAGATCCGGCAAACCGGAAAGCATTGTAGGGATCACAGAGTCATACCCATTCGCTGCAATGTCGATCTTATCAGAGAACAAACGTCCGAATCCTCCCAGAAAATAGCATCCACCGGATACAACCAATGCAAAAAATGTCGAGATCACTGCTCCTTTACGGATCTGATTCTCGTTCTTAATTGCATAAAACTTCTGTACCATCTGAGGAAGTCCCCATGTTCCAAGTGAAGTCAGGATGACAACACCTAGAAGGTTGATCGGATCAGGTCCGAGGAAAGAATTAAATACGCCCGGTGTCGTTGAGACCACAGGATCCTCGATACGTGCCAGTCCATCCAGAGCACCCATCAGACCACCATTCATATTTAAGACAGCACCGATGACTGCCACGATACCGATCAGCATGACGCAGCCCTGGATAAAATCGTTGATCGCTGTCGCCATGTAGCCACCTGCAATGACATAAATTCCGGTAAGCACTGCCATGATAATGATACACAGCTTAAAATCGATGTTGAATGCCATTCCAAACAGACGGGAAAGTCCGTTGTAAAGAGATGCTGTATACGGAATCAGGAAAATAAATACGATGACAGATGCACAGATCTTTAATGCCGGACTGTCAAAACGCTTGCCAAAAAACTCCGGCATGGTTGCAGAATCCAGATGCTGGGTCATGACACGCGTACGGCGTCCCAAAATAACCCATGCCAGCAGGGAACCGATCACAGCGTTTCCAAGTCCGATCCATGT
>JALFNQ010000185.1 GCA_022773965.1 Lachnospiraceae bacterium | reverse complement strand
AGGCGGTGATCCGAATTGTGCGCTGTGAAAAGATTACGGACAATCTGTATCATTGCGGTGCGACCTTTGTCGGACTGATGAGTTCGGATGCATTGAAGATCAATATCTACAGCATGTTAAATCCAGAAGAATAGGTTGCTGGAACGATAAAAAATGGTGACAGGTAGCAATGAAATGACAGAAGAAACACCCCATGAGAATGTCTCGTGGAGTGTTTTTTTGCGTTCTATACCGATATTTTCTTTAATGATTCATAAAAGTCCGGATAGGAGATCACAACGCTGTCCGCGTTGAGGATCGTGGTCGGTGTATCGCACATGAGTCCCGCGACTGCGAAGGACATGGCGATGCGGTGATCCAGGTGGGAGTCGATCGTGGCTCCGTGGAGCGTCCTGCCGCCGCGGATGATCATGCCGTCATCAGTGGCAGTAGCATCTGCGCCCATTGCAAGAAGTCCTTCAACGACCGTATCAATACGGTTGGATTCCTTCACTTTTAATTCCTGTGCGTCTTTGATCACGGTTTCTCCATCTGCAAAGCAGGCGAGAACGGCAATGACAGGGATCTCATCGATGAGTGTCGGGATCAGTTCGCCGGAAACGGTCGTTCCATGGAGCGTGCTACTGCGGACGATCAGATCACAGACCAGTTCCCCGGAGACTGTATGCACATTTTCGCGGGTGATGTCTGCGCCCATCGATTCTACAACGCGTAAAATTCCATCGCGTGTAGGATTGATACCGACATTTTGCAAAACAAGCTCAGAATTAGGTACGGCAAGGGCTGCTGCGATCCAGTATGCGGCAGATGAAATATCGCCAGGGACAGCAATCTGCTGACCGTGTAACTCCGGTTCCGGATTAATTGTGGCAGTTGTGCCCACAGAAGTCACCTGTGCCCCAAAACCGGAGAGCATCAATTCAGTGTGATTACGTGAGAGCACCGGCTCCGTCACGGAGGTTGTACCGTCTGCATATAATCCGGCTAAAAGCACGCAGGATTTTACCTGTGCGGATGCTACGGGAGACTGGTAGGCAATGCCGTGAAGATTGCCCCCGCGTATCTCCAGTGGTGCGCAGCTGTTATTATTTAAACTGTGGATATTCGCGCCCATCTGCGTGAGTGGATCTATAATGCGCTTCATCGGGCGTTTTTGAATCGAAGCATCGCCATTTAAGGTGGATGTGAAAGACTGGCCGGCGAGAATGCCGCTGATCAGGCGTGTGGTCGTACCGCTGTTGCCCACATCCAGCATCTTTTCCGGAGTCTGCAGACCGTGCAGACCGACACCGTGAATCAAAACACGGTCATTTCCATTTTCAATAGTTACCCTCATTGTCTGAAAACAGGAGATTGTGGAGAGACAGTCTGCGCCCTGCAGAAAATTGGTGATCTCTGTCGTGCCATCTGCCAGTGCGCCAAACATGATCGCCCGGTGGGAGATCGATTTGTCGCCGGGGATTACAAGTTCTCCCCGAAGTCCGGCTGATTTTTTGATGTTCATGTCCATAGATAGATACCTATTACAACTGTAGTGAAAACAGTTCATTTCCTTTCGAGTATTTTTTATTGCTTTTTTAACAGTAGCAGGCATTTACTGCAGCATACGCGCATAAATGTGCATGCGCCATAAATTTGGCGATTCTGTATGTGAAGTTCTTTATCGTTCATATACAGTATAATGATATTTTCGCAGCAGCTCCACCGCTTTTTGCAGTGATTCGCTATCATACATCTCCAAATGGAGGACGCCGTCCTCAAATTCACGATTATGTATAATGCCGATATTTTTGATGCTCAGGTTGTTGCTGGCAAGAATGGTTGCAATGGTGGCGATTCCACCGGCTTCATCGATCAGATCGCAGTATAGCTCAAAAACTTTCTTGATCGGTCCGGATTTGCTGATCGTGATGGAATCTCTGTAGTCCTTGGCAGACTGGAAAAATCCGTTGATGGAGCTTCCATCGGAGTTTGCGATCTCGTTGCGTATGAAAGAAAGCTGCTCGCTGAAACGATCCATGATCTCTAAGATTTGTTCCCGGTTGGAGAGGCAGATATTTTCCCACATAACTGCGGAGGAAGAGGCAATGCGTGTGATATCCTTAAAGCCTCCGGCGGCGATCGTCTTCATTGTTTCTTTTTCATCATCGAGCTTTTGTACCAGATTGACCAGGCTGGCGGCAACAATGTGAGGCAGATGGCTGATCGTTGCAGTGGCGTGATCATGTGCCTTGTAATCTAACACCAGCGTAATTGCACCGAGGGAGCGAATCAGCTTTGTGAATTCTGTTACTTTGTCCGCAGGACTCTGTGACGTTGGCGTAATAATATAGTAAGCATTTTCTAAAAGATAGGCAGTCGCATTTGCATAACCGGTCTTTTCCGAGCCGGTCATGGGATGACCGCCGATAAAGCAGTGTTCCATGCCAAGCCGGATCGCAGCCTCGTGAATATCAGATTTGACGCTGCCCACATCGGTGACGATGGCTCCTTCTTTTAGAACAGGCTTTAACTGCTCCAGATATGCGATGTTTTGCTGCACCGGCGTACATAAAAAAATCAGATCACAGCTGCCGATCTCTTCCAGTGACAGCAGTGTATCATTTTCAATGGTGTGATCGTGAAATGCCTCCGTCACGGTTGCCAGATGACCGGAGGTAGCGTATAATTGTTTGTCGGGATACAGACGTTTCAGCGTTTTTGCGATGGAACCGCCGATCAGTCCCAGCCCGATAAAGCCTATTTTTTCAAAAGACATCTGTAAAATGCTCCTTTTCTCAAAGATATCTTCCTGATGACAGAAACAGCCATCGTGAAGCTATGTCGTTTGTCAGATAGACTGACTCACTGTTTTCCATTATAACATAAAACATCGGCGCTTTAAAGTGAAAAAGTTATCTGGCGTTTATTTGTGAAAATTGAATAAAAAGGTTGTTTTTTTTGTGAGGTTTTAGTAGAATATACATATATTACTAATCCTGTCCGGAAGGGGGAAAGAAATCAGTTTGATTTGCCGGATAGAGAATGAATTAGGAGGGTATCTTTATATGAACGTTTACACAACTGACAAGATTCGTAACGTAGTTCTTTTAGGCCATGGAGGGGCGGGTAAGACCAGCCTGGTAGAAGCAATGGCATATCTGGCTGGACAGACAAGTCGCATGGGTAAGGTAAGTGAAGGCAATACCATTAGTGATTTTGATAAAGAGGAGATCAAACGATCATTTTCCATCAGTACATCCGTAGTTCCCATCGAGTGGGAAGGCAATAAGATCAATATTTTGGATACGCCCGGATATTTTGATTTTGTGGGCGAGGTTGAGGAAGCAGCATCTGCAGCAGACGCAGCGATCATTGTTGTTTCCGGTAAAGCTGGCATCGAGGTAGGTACGAAGAAGGCATGGGATATTTGCGAAAAGTATAAGCTTCCCCGCATGGTATTCGTGACCGATATGGATATAGATAACGCAAGCTACCGTCAGGTAGTGGAGGATTTACAGGCTATGTACGGCAAGAAGATCGCGCCGTTCCATCTGCCGATCCGCGAGAATGAGCAGTTTGTAGGATATGTCAATGTCATTCAGCAACGTGCAAAGCGCTGGAAGGATGACGGTACCGTTGAGAAATGTGAGATTCCTGATTACTCACAGGCAAATCTGGAGATCTGCCGTGAGGCACTGATGGAGTCTGTTGCCGAGACAAGCGAGGAATTTATGGATCGTTACTTTAACGGTGAAGAGTTCTCGGATGATGAGATTCGTCAGGCATTGCGTGTCAATGTAGCAGAGGGCAGCATCGTACCGGTACTCATGGGCTCTAATGTGCTTGCACGTGGTATGTATACACTGATGGTTGATATCGTAAAATATCTGCCCAGTCCGGATAAGCGCAAGATCGCAGGTATCAATGCAAAGACAAATGATGTTTATCAGGCAGATTATGACTTTGCAAAGCCCAAGTCCGCTTATGTATTTAAGACGATCGTTGATCCGTTTATTGGAAAATACTCTCTGATCAAGGTGAATTCCGGTGTGTTAAAGACAGATGATGTTATGTACAATTATCATAAGGATGTAGAAGGCAAGATCGGTAAGCTGTATGTCATGTGTGGCGGCAAGGCAGAGGAAGTCAAGGAATTGCACGCTGGAGATATCGGTGCACTTGCAAAGCTGACGACGGCTGCTACGACAGATTCCCTGTCAACAAAGGCAAATCCGATCGCTTATATCCGCACCAGTATTTCTACACCTTATACATATATGCGCTATAAGGCAAAGAATAAGGGCGATGAGGATAAGATCTCCCAGGCACTGCAGAAGATGGCTCAGGAGGATCTGACCTTAAAGGCAGTCAATGACAGCGAGAACGGTCAGACATTGCTCTACGGTATCGGTGAGCAGCAGCTGGAGGTTGTTGCCAGCAAGCTGCTTGCAAAATACAAGGTAGATATTGAACTGTCACGTCCGAAGGTTGCTTTCCGGGAGACATTGCGCAAGAAAGCAGATGTGGAGTACAAATATAAGAAGCAGTCCGGAGGACACGGTCAGTATGGACATGTCAAAATGACCTTTGAGCCTTCTGGTGATCTGGAGACACCTTATGTATTTGAGCAGACCGTTGTTGGTGGTGCCGTTCCTAAGAACTACTTCCCGGCAGTGGAAAAGGGTATTCAGGAAGCGGTAAAGAAAGGACCGATGGCTGCATATCCGGTTGTCGGCGTGAAGGCAGTGCTTTACGATGGATCCTACCATCCGGTAGATTCTTCCGAGATGGCATTTAAGGTGGCTGCAACCCAGGCATTTAAGAAAGGCTTTATGGATGCAAATCCGGTGCTCTTAGAGCCTATCGCATCCATGAAGGTAGTCGTTCCCGATACTTATACCGGTGATGTCATGGGTGATCTGAACAAGCGCCGTGGTCGTGTGCTGGGTATGAATCCGATCGATGGAGGTAAGCAGGAAATCCTTGCAGATGTGCCTTACACCGAGCTGTACGGCTACAATACCGAGCTTCGTTCCATGACCGGAGGAGCCGGAGAGTATTCTTATGAGTTTGCACGCTATGAACAGGCACCTTCTGATGTACAGGAGAAGGAGATTGCAGCACGTGCAAGCAAGCTTGATAATTCTGAAGAGTAATTTTTGATATGGATTTAGATATGACAGGAAGCCCGCAATTCGCGGGCTTTCTGTCGATTGAGGGATATGTGGATGAGTAATTTCTATTTGTGCTGTTGGATATTTTCCTGTGTTTTATCTATATTGTATATTTCAAAGTGGAACAAAAATTATAATGGATACATTACGTTTTTGTTTCTGATGCTTCCCATTGCAAATTTTGGATTTTTTGAAAGAGCTGTGGCAAGAACTGTAGAGCAGGCGGTTGTTGCAAACAAACTGACTTATATCGGAGGCTGTTATGCACCGCTCATGGTGTTATTCAGTATTCTTCATCTGTGCAAGATCAGACTAACCAGGATTTCACAGACACTGCTATATTCGTTTACGGTATTTATTTTTTCAATGTCATTGACGGCCGGCCTCAATGACTGGTTCTACAAGAGCGTTACGATGGAAGTCATAGACGGTGTAACTGAGCTGCATAAGGAGTACAATTTTACGCATACGCTGTTTTATATGATGTTGATCGGTTACCTGATCGCAGGTATTCTGGCATTGGTGTATGCCTTAAGGAAACGAAAAGAGATATCCAAGGTTACGATCGGATTACTGTTGCTGGTCAACGTATTTACCATGATCGCATTTTTCAGTGGCAGGCTGTATCAAGGCGTTAGTTTTGTACCGTTGGGTTATAATATTGCGCTGATCTTATTGCTGGTTGTTTCTGATCGTTTTGTATTATATAATGTAGACGAGACTGTCATTCAGACCATGATGAAGCGTGGTGATCTGGGAGTAGTATCATTCGACCTTAAGAATCGCTTTTTGGGCTGTAACGATGTAGCGAAAAAGTATTATCCGCCGCTTACAAAATTAGTTGTTGACCAAAGGGTTGATGAACAGGTTGCTGAGTTGGATCTTTTACGTGAATGGATGCAGGAACTGAAAATCAGCAGGCAGTTAGACACGTTTTATGAGAATGATGATCGTTTTTATAAGGTTTCAGCTTCTTATCTGTATGATGGCTCCATTGTCCGGGGGTATCATTTCATTCTTACAGATTGCACGGCTGAGCGCAATTATGAGAAACTGTTAAAGGAACAGGCTGACATTGCGATGCAGGCCAGCGAGGCAAAGGGTCGGTTTCTTGCCAATATGTCCCATGAGATCCGCACACCGATCAATTCAGTGCTGGGTCTTGATACGATGATCCTGCGGGAGACTACCGAGCCGAAAATCCGTGAATATGCTGTGGATATTGGAAATGCGGGACAGACGTTACTTTCTTTGATTAACGATATCCTTGATTTTTCCAAGATTGAGTCCGGGAAGATGGAGATCGTCCCGTTTGAATACAGTTTTTCCAGTCTGCTCCACGATGCGCTCAGCATGAGTTCCATGAAGGCACAGACAAAGGGGCTGGAAATAAAGCTGGAGCTGGATGAGCATTTACCTGACAAGCTGTTTGGAGATGACGTCAGAATCCGGCAGGTGCTTGTCAATATTCTGAGCAATGCGGTAAAGTATACAGAAAAAGGAAGTGTGACTTTTTCTGTGAGTGGTGATAGGAATGATGACCGCGTGTTACTGCATTTTTCGGTGCGGGATACCGGAATCGGGATCAAGAAGGAGGATATCGATAAGATGTTTGCTCCTTTTGAGCGGATTGAAGAGAAACGGAACCGAAATATCGAGGGAACCGGCCTGGGCATGAGTATTACCATTCAGCTGCTGCGGCTTATGGGGTCTGAATTGCATGTGGAGAGTGTGTATGGAGAGGGCTCGGTGTTCTCATTTGATATCTGGCAGGAAATCCGGTCATTGGATGAGATCGGTGATCTTCAGAGCCGGGTGACAGAACAGGCAGAAAATTATCAATATGAGGCATCATACACAGCTCCGGATGCAAAGGTGCTTGTTGTGGATGATAACCCGATGAACCTGAAGGTATTTGTCAGGCTCCTGAAGGAAACCAAAATACAGATCGATGAAGCCAAAGGCGGGAAAGAGGCGCTGGTACTTATCGCGAAACAACCTTATGATATCATCTTTCTGGATCACATGATGCCGGATCCGGACGGAATGGAGGTTCTCAGGCAGATGCGTTCCTGGGAGGATTATCCCAACCGGAAGACACCGGTGATCGCGCTGACTGCCAACGCGATCACTGGGGCAAGGGAGATGTATCTGGAGGCTGGATTTGATGATTATCTCTCTAAGCCGATCAATCCTGATAAGCTGGAAAAAATGATCGGTGAACTGCTCCCGGAAGAAAAGAAGCGGCTGGGCGCGAGGGGAGAAACGCCTGTCACCGAAGCATCCGCTGATGCAGATACTACGGAAGAACTGCCTATGGTTGAGGGGGTAGACTGGGACTATGCGCGGTTTAAGCTGAAGAAAACGGAATTGGTCAAGAGTGTCGTCAAAGATTTCTCGCTGTTGGCGGAATTTGACCTACAGGAACTCGTTATGTATAATGAACAGCTTAAAAAAGTATTTGACGATACAGAAAAGGAACAGGCTTTCAGTCAATATCGGGTGAAAGTACATGCCATGAAGACATCGGCAGCAATGTTTGGAGCATCTGCTGTATCTGCACTTGCAAAGGTGCTGGAATATGCAGCGCGGGATATGGACAGAGATACCATCGATGCCGTGCATCCTGTATTTGCCAGAGAATGGGCAAGATTAAAATCTCTGGTTGACGATGCGTTCGGTTTTGGGGTAGAATCGGATGAGGGAAAGCCGCAGCTCGAGCCGGAGATGCGGCAGCAATATCTGCGCATATTGTCTGGTGCGATGGAGATACTGGATACAGACACCGCAGATGAGGTTATGGAGGAATTGCAGAAATATTCTTATGATGCAGGGGAAAAGGAGTATTTGAATCAGCTGGTGATCGCTGTCAGGATGCTTGATATTGAAAAATCAAAAGAAATCATTGAAGCATGGAGCTAATGGATCGGTTCCGTGCATTGATACGGGAGATTGTATATGCGAAAAGTGCTTTTAATCGGAAAGTTAACAGAAATTGTTCGTGATCTGAATGATAATCTTTCAGAAGATTTTATCGTGCAGCTTAGCTCCTTACAGATGGAGAACATTCAGGGCATGATCAAGATTGGAAAGCCGGAACTGGTGATACTTTGCCTGCTTGGGATAGACCGTCTGGATAAGGAGATCCTCAGCTGGCTCAATGAGAATGTGAGAGATCTGCCGGTGCTCGTTGTGACATCTCATGAAATGTGGCAGATGGCGAGTGTGATATGTGGTGGAAAACAGTTTACACCGGTATTTCCGCCATTCAATAAAGAAACGCTGACCAGCACATGCTACTGGGCACTCAGAAAAGAGGGCGAGGCTCCGCAGACAAGTGCAGTAGGAAAGGTGAATGCAAAAAAACTGATCCTTCTTGTGGATGATAATGCGGCGGCACTCCGCAGTATCAAAGGGATGCTGGAAGAAACTTACGACATCATCCTTGCAACGGGCGGTGAGATGGGAATTCAGAAGGCGATTGACATGCAGCCGGATCTGATCCTGCTGGATTATGAAATGCCGGGAATGAACGGGAATGCGACATTTGAAATGATGTTACAGATTAACAGCATCAAGAATATTCCGGTTATATTTCTCACCGGTGTTTCAGACGGGAAGCGCGTGATGGAAGTGATTGATAAACATCCTGCAGGCTACATGCTGAAACCGCCGGATAAAGATCAGTTGATCGCACTGATCGAAAGTGCATGGAACCGTGAGTAGAGCTTGATCATTGGGCTATCTGCCCTATTTCAGCAGATAGCAGTGCAGCATTGGTCCGGAGCCTTTGCCGAGATTTAAACCGGCGGCCAGGGCGCCGGAGATGTATTCTTTTGCACGGTGCACGGACTCGTCCAGCGGATATTTTTTCGCGAGATTGGAGGCGATGGCGCTGGAGAGCGTGCAGCCGGTGCCGTGGGTGTTGTCCGTTTGGATGCGTTTGCCCTCAAACCATTGGAAAGCTCCATCTGTATACAGAAGATCGTTGGCGTCATTGATACTGTGACCGCCCTTTAGGAGGACGGCACAGGTGTAGGTGTCGCCGATTTTTTTTGCGGCAGCACACATGTCGTCCGCTGTCTGGATGGTACGCCCACTTAATATTTCTGCCTCCGGGATGTTTGGGGTGACGAGGGTTGCCAGTGGAAGCAGTTCATTTGTGAGTGTATCGATGGCATCGGTTTTTAACAGGGCAGAGCCGCTGGTAGCAACCATGACCGGGTCGACGACGATGTTTTTTGCCTGGTAAAAGCGCAGCTTTTCTGCAATCACACGGATCAGTTCTGACGAAGCGACCATACCGATCTTGACTGCATCCGGGAAAATGTCTTCAAAGACCGCGTCTAACTGTTGCCCTAAAAATTCCGGTGTCACCTCTGAAATTGCCCGGACACCGGTGGTGTTCTGGGCGGTGAGAGCTGTGATAGCGCTCATGGCATAGACACCGTTCATTGTCATTGTCTTGATATCTGCCTGTATTCCGGCTCCTCCGCAGGAGTCAGAGCCTGCGATCGTGAGGGCTGTTTTTATTTTTGTTGTGTTCATGGTGTATCTTCTCCATTCCTCAGGGTGTTATGATTACTCGTATTGCACAGGTTGGTGCGGGGCACACATCAGCGTGTTGGATGTTTGCAGTGCTGCAATGGGATTTTGCCATACGAACTGTTTGCGGTGTGTGCCGAAAACAGGATAATGGAAAGCTTGTTTATTTTGTGCTTGCTGCCAGTAGTGCAATTGTCTTGTCTTTCAGCTCTTTGGTGGCTTCTTCAATATGTTCTGCTGCGAAAATCGCAGATACGACCGCAATGCCATCCATACCGCCTCCGGCAAGTTCCTCCACATTAGAAAGGCTGATGCCGCCGATGGCGACAGCCGGAATATTCACAGAGGAACAGATTTCCTTTAGCTGGTCGTTTGTGATACGGATCGCTGCCTGTTTGGTGGGAGAGGGAAATACCGCACCGACACCAAGGTAGTCTGCGCCTGCGCGTTCGGCTGCTTGTGCCTGCGCAACGGTTTTTGCAGTTGCGCCGATGATAAAACTTGGCGGAGTTTGCTGGCGGATCTGCGCAACAGGTGCGTCCTCAATACCGACATGGACGCCGTCCGCGCCGCTTTCCAGGGCAATTTGTACGTTATCGTTGATAATAAGCGGGACATGATAGGAATGACAGAGTGCGGCGAGCTGTTTCGCTTCCTGTAAAAATGTGTTCTCATCCAGTCCCTTTTCCCGCAGCTGGATGATGGTGGCGCCGCCTTTTAAAGCGTCTTCCACCTGCTCAAATAAGGTTTGTTTTCCTACCCACGCGCGGTCGGTCACTGCGTAGAGCAGTAGTTGTTCTTTCTGTAATCTTGTTGTATTCAAACTCATGGAATACTCCTGTTTATGATTTGTATGAATTTATTTATGCAATATAAGTTATAAAAAATCCAGCCTGTGTATCGGATTGGATCATTTCAGGATCCTTCAATGAAGGCTCGTTGAAATTGAGCATCTTTATTTTACATATGTAACGATGCAAGATACGAGTCCGCATCCGCACATGTCATGGCACTGCTCATGATGCATGCGCCTGCTGCGCCTGCTGCCTTGACTGATGCAACATGATCCGGGCAGATGCCGCCGATGGCATAGACCGGAATTGAGACAGAGGAACATACTTCCCGGAGAAATTCCAGTCCACGTCCGGGCAGTCCCTTTTTGCAGTCCGTGTCAAAAATATGTCCGGCAGTAATGTAGCTGCAGCCGAGTGCTTCGGCTTCCTTTGCATCTGCAACGGAATGGCACGAAGCACCGAGAACCTGATAACTGTGTCGTTCAGAATCGGACAGCAATCGCAAAGCCGGCAAAGGCAGATGCAGGGCAGGGTGATGAAGTTTACGTGCCGCATCTGCATAATTGTGTAAAATGCACAGGACACCATGTCTTTTGCAAATGCGTAATACTTCGCGTGCCAGTTCTGTATATTCTGCTTCTGTCAGATCTTTTTCCCGTAATAGAATTGCGGCGGGATGTGCTTTTGCAAGGCGCTCCATGCGTGTCAGAAAATTTTCCTGGCAGAGTGTGCGGTTTGTCACGCAGATCAGTCCGGTTGACAGATCTGGCAGGAATTCATCAGGCTTACAGGCTGTTTGGATGGATGGTGCAGAGCCGTGTGTAGGAAGGTCGGATTTCATTCGTTCAGACATATAAATAATCGTTCAGAACGGGCTGCAGACCTTCCTCTGCAATATCACTGTACATCGTTTCCAGACTCCGGTTATCGTTAATCTCAAACTGCTCGTCGCCCTGTGCGCCCTCTGACTCCTTTCCGCTGTATTTGCTCTCATGGTCACCGATACCGGTAGATACTCCTGCGGAGATCTTTGTGGCAGCGATCTTTACGATGCCGTTACGAAAACTTGCGCTCTCGCGAGAGGATACCGTGATGCCGACATAGGGCAAAAAGATACGGTATGCGCATAAGATCTGGCACAGCTGTGTCTCATGGACATCCAGCGGATTGATCTTGTCATTGTTGATGATCGGGCGCAGTCTCGGGCAGGAGAGTGACATCTCCGCGTGGGGATATTTGCGCTGCAGGAAATAGACATGCAGTGCGCTGGCAAGGGCATCTTTGCGGAAATCAGACAGTCCCAGCAGTGCGGAGAATGCCACACCCCGCATACCGCCGCGCAGTGCACGCTCCTGTGCATCAAAACGATAGGGCCAGACGCGCTTGTGTCCCAGAAGATGAAGCATTTCATACTTGTCCGCATCATAGGTCTCTTGAAAGACTGTGACATAGTCTGCGCCGCACTCGTGGAGATAGCGGTATTCGTCTGTATTTACCGGGTAGATCTCAAGACCCACCATGCGGAAGTATTTACGCGCCATTTTGCAGGCTTCACCGATATATGGTACATCACTCTGGGCGCGGCTTTCTCCGGTGAGAATGAGGATTTCTTCCATGCCGCTGTCAGCGATGACCTTCATTTCGTGTTCGATCTGTTCCGGGGTCAGCATCATGCGGTTGATGTGGTTGTAGCAGTTAAAGCCGCAGTACACGCAGTAATTTTCACAGTAGTTTGCAATGTAAAGGGGCGTGAACAGGTAGACTGTGTTGCCGAAATGCTTGCTGGTCTCAAGGCGCGCTCTCTGCGCCATTCGCTCTAAAAAGGGCTCGGCGGCAGGGGAGAGTAATGCCTTGAAATCCTCGATGGTGCATGTGTCGTGTTCCAGCGCTGCCTGCACGTCTTTTGCGGTGTATTTCGAATAGTCATAGGAATTCATGTGAGACATGACTTGTTCACGCACATCAGATGTGATCTGTTCCATGCCGGGCAGATATTCCATATGATTTTTTCGTGAGGTCGGATCTGTTTCTAAGCGGTGTTTTTTTTCAAGTGCCTCAGCTGATAAGTATTCGGAATCAATAAAAAACTGATTTTCTTTTGTTTCCATGATGATCACCTCTTAATCCCGTAAAAATCCGGTCAGCGGATCGGAAGCGGAAGCGCCTCTGGTGAGCACTCGGCCAAGACCGGCAAGATATGCTTTGCGTCCGGCCTCGATCGCCTGGCGGAAGGCGGATGCCATCATGGGAAGGTCACCGGCTGTGGCAAGTGCAGTGTTAGCCATGATCGCTGCCGCACCCATCTCCATTGCTTCACATGCCTGGGAAGGCTTGCCAATGCCTGCGTCCACGATGATCGGCAGATCGATCTCGTCAATGAGGATCTGAATAAAATCTTTGGTAGCAAGTCCCTTGTTGGAGCCGATGGGAGAGGCCAGCGGCATGATCGTTGCTGCACCTGCGTTCACCAGATCGCGGGCGGCGTTTAAATCAGGGTACATATAGGGCATGACAATAAAGCCTTCGTTTGCAAGGATTTCGGTTGCACGGATGGTTTCCTGATTGTCGGGAAGCAGATATTTGGAATCCCGCATGATCTCGATCTTTACAAAGTCACCGCAACCCAGTGCACGGGCGAGTCTTGCGATGCGCACGGCCTCCTCGGCAGTTCTGGCACCGCTTGTATTAGGCAGAAGGGTGACACCTTCGGGGATATAATCTAAAATGTTTTCCTTTTCCTGGGTATTTGTGCGGCGCACGGAGAGTGTGATGATCTGAGCACCGGCATCCCTGATGGCTGATTCGATGAGCTTCATGGAATATTTTCCGGAGCCTAAGATAAAGCGGGAATCAAATGCATGCCCGCCAATGATAAGTTTATCGTTGTTCATAGTTGTGTTCCTTTCATATATTGTTTTCAATTACATCGTGCAGTGGATTTTTTTTCTGTATTGTTGTATCTGCTGGCAGAGAATCAGCCTCCGCCCATAAAACTGATGATCTCTACACGATCGCCGTCTGCCAGTACGGTTGTCTCATAATGTTCTTTTGGAAGGATCTCTTCGTTGTACTCGATGACGATCCGCCCGGGATTGCACGCGGTGGATGCCAGATACTGAGCCAGTGTCTGACCGGCGGCATCCACAGCTTCTCCGTTGATCTTTACCATAAGGTTTCCTCCTGTTGCGTATTGAATTATATTTTCTGAAAATATTTGATTTTGCGGAAATTTGATGAAGCTTCCTAATAGGATAAAAAAAGGAAGCACCTGGTAGGATGCTTCCCGTCAAACGTTTCTCTTTAGTTCCCTCCGTTGGCATTATCCAAATCAGGTTATCGGTCGAAGGTCATACCTTCCTCTCAGCCTGTCATACAAGCTCCCGTCTATGTTATTTTCACAAAAACTATACACGATTTTTATGCAGGATGCAAGGGTGATTTTTATTTTACTGATGTATCCTAAAATGAAATTTTAAATTCTACTCTTGTTAGAACCGGTAGAGTTTACTCTTGCACAGTTGATATTTACTCTTTCATACAAAAGTGGTACTGTTATCTTTCCTTCTGACAGCAGTAG
>JALFNQ010000140.1 GCA_022773965.1 Lachnospiraceae bacterium | reverse complement strand
TGACTGAAAATCGCACAGGAAGACACATCTGATGCAGATTTTATCCACAGATTGCTCTGAAACTGGCGAAGTCTCAGAAAGGAAAATGTCTAAATTTCAACGTTTATTCGATGGAATTCATTATTGACATTTAGAGAGGTGCTGGAGGCGGTAGCCGATGCTGGAATGCCGGCATCGCTTGATACTATGGTGCTCAGCTGCGATGGGAAGAAAAAACCGGTCAGGGGCTGGATTGGCAAGAAGGATCCGGAGACGGACGCTGAGTACAAGGCCATATTCTTCTCACTAGAACCTGAGCGTGATAAGGATTCCGGCTCTGATAAGCCTGCCTCATCAAAGCCTTCGCTGGCGCCTCGAGGCGCACCGGAGAAAGCCGCCGGTAAGGAGGTGTACATAAGAACCTTCGGTTACTTCGATGTGTTCGTTGACGGAGAGCCCATTGCTTTCAAAAGCTACAAGGCCAAGGAGTTTTTAGCGTTGCTTGTGGACAGGCGCGGCGGATATGTGGCTGCTAGAGAAGCCATTAGCTATCTCTGGGAGGATGAAGCTGCAGATGAGAAAACCATGAGCCGGCTCCGCAAGGTCGCAATGCGACTAAGGGAGGAACTGAAGAGCTATGGTATAGAAGACATCATCGTCTCCGTGCAAGGAAAACGGCGAATCGATATGAGCAAGGTCAGCTGCGATTTCTATGATTTTATGAATGGAGTGCCGGGTAGCGAAAGTCTTTACAGAGGATTTTACATGACCAACTATAGCTGGGGAGAGATGACTGCCGCCGAACTGGACGGCATAAGCTACGATGAAGAGTAAATAATATTGCAAAGATTAGAAGCTATCACAAGTTAAGTGCTGGCTTTTTTAATGTGTCATAACAGACCTGCAATGCAGTTACTGGCTGCAAAAATTTTATCCCACGCCGCAGCCAAGAATACTCCCATCCTCTATAGGTGGAGGGATGAATTGGCGGACTTTCCGGCGTTCTTATTCGTTCTGCAAACCTACTAAACTACATTAACTTTCCAATATTTGTCAAAGCAAAAGCGTATTATACGGGCTAAAAGGCTGTTGCAACGCCCCCATATTCGCAAATACCATGAAAGTATTGGTTCAGAATCGTGTCACAATCGGGTCAAACGCATTGATACGATTGATCCGATTTGCTATAATAAGACCATTAACGAGAATGAAGGAGATGGCAGTATGCTTTTTAGGGAAAGTGAGACTATAGAGCTGAAAGAAATTGTTGTGGACGAAATCAAAAAGGAAATCATTGCTTTTGCTAACTGTGACGGCGGAAAGCTGTATATTGGCGTTCAGGATGACGGCACGGTGGTCGGCGTGGATGATCCAGATGGCGTGTCCCTGCAAATCAGTAATATGGTAAGGGATGCAATCAAACCGGATATAACAATGTTTCTGCATTATAAAATCATTGAAGAAGATGGGAAAGAAATTGTCGCTGTGGATATTCAGCGCGGAACGGATCGGCCTTATTATCTTGCAAAGAAAGGGATGCGGCCAGAGGGCGTATATGTCAGGCAGGGTTATTCCTCGGTTCCGGCTACCGACACGGCAATCCGCCGTATGATTAAGGAAACGGACGGGGACCGCTTTGAAGCAATGCGCTGTTTGAACCAGGAACTCACCTTTGAAGCTACGAAAAAGGAATTTGAGCTTCGGAATGTGGAATTTGGGCCACAGCAAATGCGTACTTTGAAGCTGGTCGATCAGGATAACCTTTACAGTAATTTGGGCTTGCTTCTGTCCGACCAATGCGTCCATACGATCAAGGTCGCTGTTTTTCAGGGAACAGACCAGACGGTATTTAAGGATCGGCGGGAATTTAGCGGGTCGCTGCTGCGTCAGATGAACGAAGTGTATGATTTTATTGACTTCCGCAATCAGACCCGTGCAACCATAGAAAAGCTGCTGAGAATTGACGTCAGGGACTACCCTGAAATCGCCGTCAGGGAAGCATTGTTGAATTTACTGGTCCACAGAGACTATTCCTTTAGTGCCAGTGCGCTTATCAGTATTTATACTGACCGGATTGAATTTGTTTCCATTGGTGGACTAATGCCGGGAATTGACCTGGAAGATATTATGGTAGGTATTTCCGTATGCCGGAACCAGGACCTTGCGAATGTATTCTACCGGTTGCATTTGATTGAGGCTTACGGCACCGGGATGGGAAAAATAATGAAGGCATACGAAGGCGTAGAAGAAAAACCTGTGATTGAAACCACGAAAAATGCCTTTAAGATCATACTGCCGAATATTAACGCAAAATATGAAAAGCGGAATGATCCCGCGCTTCCAGCAGAACCGCACAAAAATGCTCCTGTTGGGGTGATGCCCAGTGACAGAGAAGAAAAAGTGCTGGAATATGCCCGGACGCATGGCGCTGTTACAAGAAATGAAGTAATTGAATTGCTTGAAGTGAGTGCGTCCACCGCTTCCAGAGTTCTGAAGAAGCTGGTAAAGAGCAATCTGCTAAAGCAGAATGGAAAAGCAAGAAACACCAACTATACCATTTTAAAATAAGTAAACTATATGCCGAACAGCCTATTGGAGAAATCCAGTCGGCTGTTTGCAGTTAGGAGGGATGCCACATCACACAAACGGAAGTTAACGCCGTATTTGACGAGCAGGTACGGATTTGTGCCGACAAGCTGAAACGGAAAACCAAAGAATATACCGGGGACGATACGGACCGGCTGGGTGCGTTTAAGGCGGCTGCCGCATTGCAGCATACCACGCCGGAGCGGGCCCTTGCCGGGATGCTGGCGAAGCATATCGTTTCCCTGTATGACATGTGTTTTGACGAAGGCTTGTAGCTTAAATTCCTTATCGTATCGCATAGATAAATCCTCCTCAATATTAAATATATCATTGTTTTATGGATTTATCGACTGCACTTAAATGTTACTACTCCACTGTTTTCATATTACGCTAGAGGTAAATTCCAGGTATAACGGTACCATGCTGCAGGAATTGCGGTGTCCTAAAGCTGGAATGATGGCGAAATTCAAACAGGATTCGTCATTTTCCTCGTAATAAAAGCTTACGGAGATTGTCACGCCGGAGGCGTGGAGAGTGGACTTTGCACCAGATCTAAGCGGAGTGATGCTTGTGACTCATAGACCACTCCGATGAGTACATAGAGAAACATATGCGATTTTAAGGAGGAAAACAGTTATGGCAGTTTTAGGTAAATTTAATGATGAAGAAGGCAAAATCAGCAACAGCGCCGGCAAGTACCGGGTAATGCAGGTAGTTCTCAGGGAGAAATTCGTAGGAAAAGGCTCTAAGAATTTTCGTGAAATAGAAGACCTGTGCAATGAGCAGTACGCTCAGGGATACAGACTTCACACCTTTGCTCAGTCCACTGCAAATTCTGCGGGATTTGGTGGAGGAGACAGAACCGTGTGCAACCTGGTATTCGAACGGATTAATGACTAATCACTTTTTGGTTTATCACTCATTCTGTGAGGAGCTATTTATTGCATAATGTAATTACCGAATATTGCAGAACAAAATGGAGAATGCGAAGGGAGCGCGAAAGAAACCCTGAATTGCGGCATCTTCGCAGAAAAGCTTTGCCAACCTTCCGATTAAAATCTCGCCAACTTTCCGATTAAAACCTCGCCAATCTTCCGAAAAACTATGGTAATGTCTCAGAGAGCGTGTATACTATAGACAGGCCGGAAATTATTATGAGGTGAAAGCAATGAAAGAATACAAAAAGAGAATTGCTGATAAAACACTTAAGGCAATGGAGTTAAAAATAGATACGGATAGAATGAAGGCCCCTTCCTTCATGATGGTATTGACCGGAATCGGTGACTACGCATACCGCAGAAAGGATGGAGTATGTGTTGTTCCTATAGGCTGTCTAAGAGATTAGCTCCGCTACACTGAACATTAAAACGAGAGACGGGTGAAGGTTAAGATAGCGGAGCTTTGATTGAATTGTGCAGAAAGGATTAAGAATAACAGATGCAGGAAATATCGAGAATGATAATTGAAGAGTATTGCAGGAAGAATCCGAGAACGAAGAAGGCGGCATTTTTGTCGGATATGGTTGATAAGTCCTATGATTTGGAGTATGAGCCGTCTGAGTGGGAGATGCTGCATTTAGCTGAACTGATAGATCGTGAAAGAAACCCTGAATTACAGGAGGCGCTCGAGGACCTGGACGACTTCATGTGCATATGAACCTGATGCCTGCGAAATATTCCATCGAGAAACGCAAATGGAAAGAATATTCTAGTGCATAATGATTACCTCTATGGTGATGGTGCTACTTACGGAGAGAAGGCTTGGAGTATGACTCAGTCAGCTTCAGATACGATGACTCATGGTGAGCTCCCTGAAGGGCCTTTAGCAGGGGTATCAGGTACGGCAAGAGTTACTCTTATATATGAAAAGTCAAATAAGACGGTATTGTCAGGTAATGAAAATGTAGCAGGCGGTGATACTGAAGAAGTTAGTATGCAGGCAGCAGCTGTATATCCATCAACAGATGGAAATAGGGAATATTGGATATGGTGTTCAGGGTATAAGGTAATTGACTGGGGTGTAGTGGCTCCAGAGGTTACAATATCCAATGTCACTGAAAGCAGCGCAGATATATCATGGACTGATACCTTATCTCAGTTCGAGGGTACCGGTCATAGCTACAGAATTGAAATTAGTAAAGTATCAGATTTCAATACAGTTGTAAAGAGAACTAGGTGGAGTTCATTGAAATACTCTATAAGTGATCTTGACGCTAATACTACTTATTATGTAAGGATACAAGCAATTAGGAAAATAGTAGATGGCGATAGCTCATTTATGAAATCATCCGACTGGTCTGATACATATGAATTCACTACACTGGCAACTGAAGCTGATTAATTATTGATTGTATGAAGAACACGAAAGCTTGACATTATAGGAAGGAGAGCGCAACATGGAAGATTTAACGTATGCAATAAACGAGTTGAATGAAATAATGAAACTGGTAAACGATAGTCTGCTTGACATTTCAGGGAAGCTGGATGACATATCGGATCAGCTGACAGAAATCCAGGGGGGATATATTGAGAGCTCATCTCTTAATGATGTGGTGTCGAAACTGGATGATATTTATGAAGAAGTAGCTTCGGTAAGCTCAAGCCTGTAGCGGCAAACTATAATAGTACTATCATTGTCGATGCCCAAAAAGTCGGCAACCTGCGTGCAGTTATCTGGGTTGCAAGGGATGTGTGCATGAAGTTATAGGAAAACAGGAAAAAGCCTTGGAATGAATGAGTGATATTTGAATTTTACAGCTTAATAAAGTAGAATAATCTTAAAAAAGAGGGTATTGACAGGAGGCGCAAAATGTCTGAATTACAAAAGAACATGGTAGATTACTTTGTTATATGTATTAATGAATTTGCTAAGAGATATGACATAGGTCCGGATGATGCAATTGTATATCTTGATAAATACAATGGCCTTCAATTTCTTGAAGAATTTTATGATGTCCAGCATATGCTTTCCTTTGATGAGACAGTAGATAATCTTACTGTTATTTGTCAGAAGCATGGAGGTGGTTTATCATGATTTTGTATCATGGATCAAATGTTGAAATTTCAGATATCGATTTTGATAAATGCAAACCGTATAAGGACTTTGGAAAAGGGTTCTACCTTACATCATTAAAGCATCAAGCTGTCCGTATGGCAGAAAATAAAGCTGCGTTATTTGGCGGTGAACCGGTTGTAACGGTTTATGAAGTAGATAATGACATAATGTCTAAGGAAGAGCTCAATACGAGAAGCTTTCCTATGAATCCTACAATAGAGTGGGCACGTTTTATTGTGAATAACCGCAATAGGAAATTTGATGATTCTGCAAGTGAGGAATGCAACATTGATGCAAAATATGATGTTGTATTAGGTCCGGTAGCTGATGATGCTATTGCTGCTACAATCAGAAGATATATGGGTGAAAAGCTTGATGAAGAAGGTTTACAGAAAAAACTTACATATAAGGAATTGAGTAATCAGTATTCATTCCACACGTCGAAGGCCGTATCTTATTTAAGGAAGGTAGGGACTTTAAATGAGTGATAGAGAATTTTTAGTAGAAGCAAACGTCCAGGATGTATTGAAATACATCATAACTGAAAACAAACTACCTATAATGGATGCTATGCGTCAGTTTTATGCATCAGAGGTTTTTAAGAAACTCCAGGATTATGAAACAGGCCTGTATCTGGAAAGTCCGGGGTATATCTATGAGATGTATCGTAATGAAGTGATGAACAACGGCCTGGTACAGGATGAAATTTGATCTATACATGTTAACTTCCGAAGATCGTGTGACTAATTCTTGAAGAACTCCCGGTTGGATCTGCAAGAATCCATCAATCAAGCAAAAAGAGCTTATGGCAGAAACCGACCGGTTAAATAAGCCACACCGGAACATACCAGTTCTTATCATCTACAGGAAGCAGATTATTTGCCATGCATACTACACTTCCGGTTCCTATCTCGACTTTAAGGGCAGGCTCCAGAACTTTGAAATTCTTAATGGCTGCTTTTCCCGGCGAAGCAGATTTTTTTATTTCTATCGGAGACAGCACACCATTCTGATATAGCAGAAGATCTATTTCTTTTTTATCCTTGTCTCTGTAATAAAATATAGGCGGTTCTTTACCGGCGTTCAGATAGCTCTTATATATTTCTGAGAATACATAGCTTTCGAAGAATGCTCCGGACATTGCACCTCTTTCCAGAGCTTCAGGGTTTCCCCATTTCAGGAGATACGCAGCTAGGCCCGTATCCAGGAAATGAAGCAAAGGCATTTTCACAACACGTTTGAGAGCGTTGTTATGATATGGCTGTACGAGTGCAACGATATGGGATGACACAAGAATTGAAAGCCATTTTTTCGCTGTTGGCGCAGAAATACCGGTAGCGTTTGCCAGTTCTTCATAGACAACAGGTTTTGATGTATGCGCAGCAACTACCGTCATGAAATTATAAAACTGCATTTCATCTGCAACCTGTGCGAGATCTCTGATATCACGCTGCAGGTAGGTGTCGACATACGAGCGGTAGTAAGTTTCCCAATCAACATTACTATCGGCGTAAAGTTCAGGCATGGAGCCTCTGAATATCCTGTCATAGATTTCATTTAGGTTTTTGCTGTTTCTTACTGATAAACGTTTCATGAGATTCGCGGCATCTGTGGTGAAAGGCTCGCTTGGCTCCTGATATATCTCGGAATCGGATAATCCGAGGAGATTCACAATGCCGACACGTCCTGCCAGGCTCTCGCTCACATTCTTCATAAGACGGAAAACCTGAGAACCGGTAATCCAGAAATCCCCTTTGTTTTTAGACTTGTCCACGCTCATTTTTATATACGGCAGCAGTTCTGTCGCATACTGTATTTCATCGATCAGTACAGGCGGAGAAAATCTTTGTAAAAAAAGTGCAGGGTCTCTTTTGGCAAGAAACCTTACGTCCGGATCATCCAAAGTTACATACTTCCTATCTATCCCTTCTTTTTTTTCTTCTTCAGCAAGTCTTTGCAGCAATGTTGTTTTTCCCACTTGTCTGGGACCGGTTAAAAGCAGAACCGGAAACATTTTGGAAACCTGTCTGACAGGTTCCTCTGCAGCTCTCTTGATATATGTCATGGCAAACTCCCTCTGGCTATTCTAAAATGTGATTTTATTATAGCCAACAACATCAGGCTAGTCAATAATATTCGGCTAAATTGGTGTCTGAGCATCAAAAAGCGGCAATAAACACCGCTTTTGCTTTTGTGCGAAAATAATGCTTGAAATGTATGAACGCGTGTTCTATAATATGATTACAGCATAAAGCAACGCGATGTTGCGTTTAGAGAAAGGAGGCATTATGCGTAGAAAAAACGAAGAGCTGATGACCCGGATAATTGAATACGCGGAAGATTTCTACCTTCAGAACAGTGCATCACCTTCAGTCAGAGCTATTGCCGGCGAGTTCGGCATTAACGCCAGTACTGCATACAGATATCTTGTTGAAATGAATGAACGCGGGCTCATAACCTATGACGGCAGCAGCATCGGTACTGAGAAGATAAATAAGCTGCAATCCGGCTCAGAGACAATCAAGGTGCCTCTGGTGGGAAGAATAGCTTGCGGCATACCCGGCCTGGCGGAAGAGAATATTGAAGAATATGTACCTCTTCCCAGGTCAATGTTTGGCGAGGGAGACTTCTTCATACTCAGGGCGAAGGGAGACTCGATGATTGATATCGGAATCGAATCCGGAGACCTTGTTGTGATCAGGCAGCAGTCTTATGCAGACGATGGTAAGGTCGTTGTAGCCCTTGTTGACAACGAGGCGACACTGAAGAGACTTTACCATGATAACGGCAGGATACGGCTGCATCCTGAGAACAGTAAGATGGATGACATTATTGTTGATGACTGTATCATTCAGGGAATAGCGGTAAAAGTTATCAAAGACATTATATAGAGGTAGCGGCATAAGAGGGGGCGATATTATTGAAGATTGTTGCAAAACCCATAAAAGCGATGGTGGTATTTGAATATAAGGGGAAGTTTCCAATACCATACAAGTTTAAGCTTCAGCTCGATGACGGCTCGGAACAGCTTATCAGAATAGACAAGAGATTAGACAGCTACAAACAGAAGATAGGCGGAATCGAAGCGATTATATATGAGTGCCAGAGTGTAATTGATGGAGTTGAGAAGAGATACAAGCTCAAGTACATTCTATCAAATTGCCGGTGGCAGTTATATGCAATATAAACTTAATATCAGATCTGAGGACATCCCGTTTGCCTGCTTGACCAGCTGTACATTATGCATGAATAGCTCTTGGCCATATGTAATATATGTATTCAGGTATAGTGTACGTTTCCCTAATAAGCATAGCTAGAGAGTCATTCGGATCAAAGAGCAAGTAGGCGTACTTGGTCAGAGGAGGGAAAACACAGTGAAGAAGGATATTAAACGTTATACTGTTACCTGCCCTAACTGTGGCAGGAAGCTTATGAGTGCAGTTACTGCAGACAGTGCAGAGATATACTGCCCTAAGTGCAAGACGATGTACGAAATCGAGATTAAGGACAAGCAGCTGCAAGTGAGAGAGGTTGAAGTAGAATACGCAGCTAACTATTAATTGCAACCCCGCACCCTCAGAGTTCACGAAAACTGAATACATTGAGGATATTCACGAGAACTGTCGGACTGGGCAACCAACGAGAACCCTTAGGGACAGCAGATGATATCCAAGAGTTTGTTATGAGACTGTATTTGGGAATCGCCATCAGGAGCCTGGCAAAACATTAGTAATCCTATTTTGGGATGATGTTTTGCTAGGCTCTTTTTATATGCAAATTCAAAGCTCTTTATTGGATTACTGATGTGAGTCAGCTCCGGTAAGGAGCTTTTATGAAATATATAAGAGGACCGTAACCTCCGGATTTTGAACAAGTTACATCAACATTTTCAAAATTCGGAGGTTACAGATGAAAATCAAATATGAATTCGTTACTGAGGAAACAGTAGAAATTGAAGTGTCGGAAGAAATGTATGAGGAATTAAAGGAGCTTGACAGACGAGAGTACAACAACAACCACAGAGAGACAAGAAGGCATAGTTCTCTTGATACAGGTCTTGAACATAGCGAATGGCTTAGAAGCTACAATTGTATTTGTCAACCGAAAAAGGGTCCACTGTTTTAACCGTTCAGATAGACCCTAAGTTCGTATACATTCAGTTCAATGGACTGAGCTTATGCACAGTCGCGAGTCGGCGGAGTCCCTATCAAAGACTCAAGCCGGCAGGA